>CAZKSQ010000033.1:0-7788 GCA_964555555.1 uncultured Candidatus Saccharibacteria bacterium
ATTTACCTGAAGCAGGTTCAGGCCGTTGTGAATTAGGAACGTTACATAGATGGCGCTAATGACTGACATGCCGCCGGCGTTGAACAGACAGGACAGAACATAGTACTGACGAATGATTTTTCGTTGCATGAGTTTTTCCTTTCGTATGTAGTTTTCAATGATCTAGATCTTCTGGACGCGGAATAAAAAATCCCGACTTTCGTCCAGTCGGGATTTTTCTAGAGTGCCAAAGATAGGTGTTAGCTCAAAGGCATATTAGAAGCATCACGACTGACCGCAAGTTCGCCATCAAAGGCGGACATGACGATATAACCGCAAACGAGGTTCTGCGGATTCCAGCGCTTATTCGTGATGTTTTTATTTTCGTACATGTAACTAAATTATGCCATATTTGAGTTTTTGTCAAGTGACCTTATCGGGATTCGAACCCGAGTTCCAGGATTGAGAATCCTGTGTCCTGACCAGGCTAGACGATAAGGCCTTTTTGCTATTGAGCACAAACAAAAACAAAGTAACACAAAAATTAAGCTTTCTCAAGCCATTCAGGTTCTTGGCGCACCAAGAGCTCTTTCGCTTTCCCCTGTTCTTTCAACAGCGCCTTCGTCACCCGCTCCATGCGGATGGATTGCGAGCCTTTTATGAGGACGAGGTCGCCGGGCTTTATTAGGGGCACGATCATCTCGATGACATCGTTGGATGAGTCGAAGGATTTCACATTTTCAGCGGACATTCCATTAGCTATAGCCTCCTCCGCAGTGGCACGCGACCTTTGGCCGACTGTGATCAGGATTTGGGCGACATTCGCTGCTTCTTTGCCTACCTTTCTGTGCTCTTCCGCGGAATACCTGCCCAGCTCCATCATGTCGCCCAGAATAGCGATCTTCCTGCCGGGACAAGATATTTCCTTGAGGGTTTGAAGAGCAGATATGACCGCATCCGGCGAGGAATTGTAGCTGTCATCTATAAGCGTTGATTCATTTATGCCAGCGAGGACATTCATGCGGCCTTTGGGGGCTTGGTACTCATTCAAGCCTTTTAGGATCTCATCTGTCTTCATGCCGCGCGCTTTTGCCACGCCTGCCGCAGCCAGGAGAGGATACATGCCAGTGCGGCCGATAGGGTTCGTAAAGGTCACTTCATGCTTGGCGCCATCGATAGCGACAGTGAACTGGCAAACCAGCTTCTTTTTGAGCGAGCCATCGCCGGAATCTTCCCTTGAATCGCGAACATACTCATAATGGAAATCTGAACCGCGTATGTCGGGCTTCTCCTTTATGCCAAAAGTTGTGACCGCAATCCCCTTCTTTGACACTTCATCGACAAGAGCAAGAATCCGATCATCATCAGCAAAGAGTATCGCTGAACCGCCTTTTTTGATGGCTCGGATGAGCGATGCCTTTTCCTCGAAGAGCTGTTCCGGCGACTTGAAGAATTCCACGTGCACAGGAGTCTTGCTGACCAATGTAATCACGCCTATATCTGGCTTTAGCCATTTCACTGTTCTTTTGATATCGCCCAGATGATCGGCGCCGAGCTCCAATATCAAGCAGTCCGGATATTCCGCCTTGCCGAAGATAAGCCTGAAGCCTTGTCTTATATTATTCGTCCACTGCGAAACGCTGTGCCAAGCATTCGGCGCACCGATGATCGTGAGTGGCAAGCCCACCTCGCTATTCATGCTCTTTTCGCTCTTCCTCACATACTTGCCCTGATCCTTGATGGCCGAATAAATCGCATCCTTCGTCGAAGTCTTGCCCACGCTCCCCGTAACGGCAATAATAAAAGGCTTGTACTTTCTTAGTATCATTTTCGACTCCAATGTCAGTATCCAAACGATAATTTTCTTAAAAAATTTCATAATCACCTATAAGGTTTTTTTATTTAAGTTGTAGCCTTAGCGGTTCGACACATCGTCCAGAGACCCCTTCGCGGAGCGCTAACCCCGCGGATATTATCCTTTAGCCAAATCGGTACTGTAGTTACTATGGGGTCTCGGGACGATGCGTCGGACCCTAAGGCGTCCCAATTAATGTACCACAAATCACCTATCCGGTGGAATGTTGTAATAATTGATCAAAAACTTCGCCAGGTTATTGAATGGGTCCGTCAGCGTCTCTGAAGCATACTCCGCCCCCTTCGGATATATCTGATAGAGGAATACGATGAATTGAGGATTGTAAGCCGGGAAATAGCCGAAGAAGGAGTGCAGGTATCGGTCCGTATAATAGCCGCCATTCACATGGTCAGGGATCTGCGCCGTACCAGTCTTCGCCGCCATCGTGTAGCGGTCATTCTTGATCTGGCCGTTCTTGAGAGCTGTATCGACCACGGTTACCAACATGTCGGTGACCTGATGCGTCGTCTTTGGGGTTAGAAGCGGGCCTTGCTTCACAGGAGCGATGATCTTTTTCGTGCCATCCACATAATCTATCTCCTTGACCACATGAGGAGTTATAAGGTAGCCGCCGTTGGCGAGAACAGAAAGAGCTCGCGTCATCGCCAAGGGTGAGATCGCTATTCCCTGACCATATGATGCTGTTGCCACATCGATATCCCTGCCGACATTCAGATTTTTGACCAGACCGGTCGCCTCGTTCGGCAGATCCACGCCAGTCTTCGAGCCCAAACCGAAGCTATCGAAATATTTTGCCATATTGGGTCCGCCGACCTTCAAACCCACAGTCGCCGCACCGATATTCAGGGACTGACTCAAGATGGTCTGCATAGTAGTAATGCCGCGGGCGCGGCCATCATAGTTCGCTATCGTCTTGCCATTCAAGGTCATAGTGCCAGTATCATTGTATGTGGAGGTCGGAGTAATAGCTCCAGTGTCGAATCCAGTTGCCATAGTGAGAGGCTTCATGATCGAGCCCATTTCATAGACATGCTCGACCAGGGGGTTCGAAAATACGGCTGCATCCTTCACATCGGAGGTATCATTGCCGTTGAATGTCGGAAGCGATGCCATTGCCACTACCTCTCCGGTATTCGGGTCCATGATGATGCCGCCGATCTCATCCGGATGCCAAGTTCCACTGGTGTCCGATAAGATTTTTTCCAGATAGCCTTCTACTGTAGGCTCGATAGTCGTCACTATGTCTCCTTCGCCGTTACTGCCTGAAAATACATTTTTCATTCCGGCAAAAAGCTGGGCGAATACGTTCACGCTCGACCCTATGCCTGGCCTGTCCAGGACATTCTCATATGATCGCTCGAGCCCATATTTGCCGACCACAGTAGAAGTGCTGGTGTCCTCGCCGATAAGGCCGATAGTCTGCGAAGCCAAAGTGCCTCCGGGATATGACCGCCATGATTCCGGAGATATGCCTATGCCCGGCAATTGCAGCTCGGCAACAGATGCCGCGGTCGAGTCTGACTGGTGATGCGCCAATTCATCGTAAAGATCGGAGCCCTTGGTCGCATTGAGGAATGAGCCGCGGTCAGTGGTTATGAACTCGCTAAGCGCCGCGTAGGTTTGCTCTGAATCGCCGATTTGCTTCGGATTCATGTAGACTAGGTTACCTCTTTCGACCGTGGCACCGGCGATTTTGGTCCCATCCTTGGATTGCAGGTATATTGTACCCCTGTCAAAAAGCGTGCTTGATGGCTTGGTGTATTGCGTAGCGGCTCTCGCTGCATATTTCTTGCCTTGAAGTATCTGCGTGGAATACAGCGATGCCGCCAAAATGATGGCGGCTGCTATGATGCCGAAAAAGATGATGCGGACCCTGGTGCGCTGGGATTGATTCATTTGTTGCTTACAGCTGCGACACGACCACATTCGCTTTGCCCACCGAGCTGTCCCTGTTGATATAAGCGGTGACTTCGCCCTGATGCAAGCCGTAATCCTTCGCCATGCTCGGGTCGATCTTGGTCGAAAGCGCTATGTATCGCGCATCCAGCGACTGCACAGAAGCCGACAATGAAGCCGCCTGGCTTTCTATATTCTGTGCCGCAACCGTCCTCACGACCACCTTATACATATTGTATGCATACAAAATCGCCATGATCATACAGCCAACTAGGAATGTCTTGGTTATCTTTGCCGTGTGCTCATTCGCCATTGAATATGTTTTCGCTATTACTTTGGTCATTTATTTTTATTCTAAATTCTTTATTCTAAATTCTATTTTTGCAATACCCTCAACTTCGCGCTCCTCGCCCTCGGATTCTCCGCAACTTCCTGCTCGCCTGCCCTAACCGGTTTTTTGGAAATGATCGCCCCATTTTCGCGCTCTTTTTCTTTATAAAAATCTTTTACGATCCTATCCTCAAGGCTATGGAAAGAAATGACTGCCATTTTTCCCCCGCTTGCTAGCCTTTCGAACCCTTTTCTTAAACCTTCCTTCAAAGCATTGAGCTCATCGTTCACCGCTATCCGCAACGCCTGGAATGTCTTTGTGGCCGGATGGATCTTGGGTTTGCCAAACCTTCTCGGCATCGAACCCTTCACGATCTCCGCAAGCTCGCTAGAAGTCTCGATAAGCTTCTTCGACCGATAATCGACTATTCGCTTTGCAACTCTCCTCGCATATCTTTCTTCGCCATAGGCAAATATGACATTCGCGATATCCTCCTCTTTCCAGCCGTTCACGATATCATTGGCCGTGAATGGGTATTTGGCTGGATCTCCTAGAGTCATCAGTAGCGGTTCGTCTCTCTGGAATGAAAAGCCTTTGCCGCTATTTTCCAATTCGTCGGAAGAAAGTCCTAGGTCTAGAAGCATCATATCCATGAATTTGATGCCGGCTCTATCCAAAACCTTGTCCAGATTGCGGAAATTATCATTTTCCAGAATTACTTGCTGAGCTTTGCCCTTCAAGGCTTGCTCTGCCCTTTCGATAGCCTTAGGATCCAGATCAAGACCGATGATATTGACCTTACCCCTGAATGCATCCGCTATCGCTAGTGCATGCCCGCAGCCGCCGAGCGTGCCATCGAGATACCATTTAGATTCGCTCTGGATGCCGGCCTTCGCCGGCATGACACAATCTACTATTTCTTGTAAAAGAACTGCCTTATGTATGCTTTCCGTGCTCATCAGATCATTCCGACGGAAGCCAAACGCTCCGCCATCGCCTCGGTCTTCTTGCCATACTCGGTACGGTAAGCGACCCAAGACTCGCTATTCCAAATCTCCACGCGATTCAGCACGCCGACGATCGTTGCTTTCGCCGAAAGTCCGGCATGTTCGCGCAGATGGTCCGGAATAAGCATGCGGCCCGCGCCATCAACTTCCACCTCAACCGCCCGTCCAATGACGAGGCGATTGAAGTTTCTGTTGTCCGCCTGCAGCACCGAAGAACTATCCGAACGAGACAAGCGCTCCGCAAACTCTTTCCATCCCTTCATCGTGAAGACGAACAAGCAATTATCTATACCCGGAGCTATGACGACGCTTCCGCCCATTTCTTTTCGAAATTTAGCGGGAAGGGATATCCTGCTTTTGTCATCGAACAAATGGTTGTATTCTCCGATGAGCATATGCCTAAGGGGATGTCGGTGTTATAGAGATTAATATGCTGTGGCACAATAATTTGTATACCACTTCTTCCCACTTGCATACCATTTTACACCACTTTGTGCTATCAACACCACACTCTGGGCTGTGGATAACTATGGTCTGGCTCTATTGCTAGGCGTTTATAGGGATAGTGCGTATCGAAAACTTGTGGTTATCAGAGCCCGGCAAGCAATGTGCTCGCATTTCATCCATGGAAATTAATAGCCCCACCAGCTTTTCGAATTCCACTGCCTCACCATTTCCATGGATGAAATGCGAGCACATTGCTTGCCGGGCTCAAGATGCGAAGATTTTACTTGACAAATAAACACAATACTGATACTCTTTGACTTGAATTCGTTACAGCACAAACAATGCTTTGCGGGGAAGTCCTGCAAAGTACAACAATAAAAGAACCCATGAAATCGAAAACAGCATTCCGATTTGCAACAATCATTGTTGCAATCACTACTATCAATGCGTTCGCTCAAGAACGCGTGCTGGTTTCAAACCAGAACACGCTGGTCACGGAAGGACCAAAAGGCCTTACCGTGATTACCGACGGGAAAGTGATCATGAAAGAAGGCCAAGTTGTCGTCCAGCCGGCCACGAAGAATAACAACCGTGCGACGGCTTCGGTTGGCGGAAACTTCCAAACAGTCAACATCATTGAAATGGAAACGCCCGTTCTGACACCGCCGCAGCCTGTATATCGTGCGGCCCCGCGATGCGCAGCAACGCCACCATGCGAATACGTGCCGCCATTCGTCTATTGTCCTGCTTGGCCGCCACCGATGTACTTGCCTCCCCGTCACTGGAGCGTAAGGCGCGATGAATACGCCTGTGCAGGTCCAAAGCGCGGACCTTGGACGTTCGACGACTACGACTACTATCATCCTGACAAGCATCCCTATGGCTACCAAGGGGCTCGTAGCCGTAACTGAGACAATGCTCACCGCGACAGACGGAAACTTCATGCCCGAGACCCTCAAAGTCTCGGGCATTTTTCTTGCTTGACAAATAACCATAAATCTGATAGGGTTCGAGCAGATCTCAAAACAGGTCTGACAATCACATAAACCAGGCCAAAAAGGCCACAACAGGAAAAGGATACATGCCAAAGTTACAGAAACCGATTGACGCCACTTACGATACTGCCAGACGGGCTATCATCGTGAAGCCGGCGCCGGACGTATTACAGTACAATGTTTCGATCAGCAACGGCCGCAGCGAGCCATTCTGGCCGGGTCAGTCTTTCATTCCGACCGACCCGAAAGCGGCAGACGTAGTCATCGAGCTCGCAAGACTTCAAGGCAAAGACCTCGACAAGTACCTCACCGGCGGCACATTCAAAGCCTTGATCTATTCCAGCAATGGAAACATGCTCGAGGACAGCGAGCCAGTTGAGGTCACATTCGAACTGTCGGACGAAGACGCCATCAAGCTCGGCGGCAAAGCTGCACAGCCGAAGAACACTCCGCCGGCAGATCCGAACAGGCCCATCACAGGCGCCGAAGCGGACAAAATGGCACGGCAATTGCGCCAAGAGTGCGAGGAACGCCTAAAAAGGTTCCAAGAGGCTGGGCCAATGGCCAGTGCCGAAGAGCTCCAAGGCCTTAAAGACGAGTTCAAAACGCTTAAGGACGAGCTTGATAAAAAGACGGAAGCGATCAAAGCGCTCGTCGCGAGCCTGCCCAAAAGCGACTTCGGAAAAGCCGAAGCGGACAAGCTCATGACAAACATCACAGAGCTTATCGAAGCCCTCAAGATGCAAGTCAGCGAACAGGAAGCCAAGATCTTGAAGAAGGTCACGGATGACTTTGTCACCAAGACTGACTTGAATGCCGCGATCGCACCGATCCAGCAAAGCCTCGACGAGATTCTCAAGCGGATGCCGAAGAAGCCGACACTCAAGGATCGGATCATCGGCCTCAATGTACCAACGCAAGTAGCGATCGGGTTATTGCTGATCGGCTTGACGATCTTCGGCACGCGGCACTTCTTGTCTAACGGCAGCGGTTCGCTCATGTCCGGAAATGGCATAGTGAATCCAGCAGGTATAGGCAATGTTGCCCAACTGCCAGCAGTTCCGCCAACACAGTCTCCCGCCGAAATCGCAGCGATGCGTGAAGCGGTGGCATCCTCGACGATCGCCAACCAAGCGGTCTTGAATGCCAAGAATTGGCAGGACGAGGCCAGCAAAACCAGATGGACTCTGCAGGAAGCCCTCGAAAGAGCCCAGACGAACCGGACAGTCGCCATCAACATTCACGAGGGCGCGACCA
>CAZKSQ010000034.1:0-7782 GCA_964555555.1 uncultured Candidatus Saccharibacteria bacterium
CGCCGTTCCAGCTGGTGCCGGCGGGCGTGACCGCCACGACCTTGACACATTCGCCATCTTCGCCGTCGGTGGTGAGGCCGTTGCCATTGGCATCGGCGAACCAAGCCCAGTTGGCGGTGCCTTGCGCGACGCAGTTGGTCATGTTGAGCGCGGTCGAACCGGAGCCAGAGATATTCCTGACCCAGCCGGCACCCGGATAGCCGATGGGGTTCTGGCGGATATAGCTGTGGCCTGTCGTGGTGATGGTGGTAGTGCGGCCTTCGGCTTGCTGGAGGTGGATCTGGATGGGGACGACCACAGCGATGCCAGCGGCGAGGACTGTGAGGGAATATATGGTTAGTTTGTTTATTTTGAACATTGGTGTAATCGAGGTTCGACCTCGAGGTCTAACCTCGGCGATCGCTCGACTATCGTCGACTATCGGCTAATATAGCTCCCCGCCACCCACCCCGTGCCCCCGCTCGGCAGATTGACTTGCCACCAGGTGTATCCGCTGGCAGAGACCGGGCCGCCTTGGATAGTGAGCGCTGTGCCGGCAATGGCTACGGTAATGATGCGATTCGTTGTGCCGGCGGCTGACCTCACATTGACCTTGCCAATAGTAGTAACGTTGTCGCCGATGTTGTATGAAACTGCCGGAACGCGCAGGTATGTTTTGACTACCCAGCCAGCGGAACCGTTCAGGAGCTTCACAGGCAACCAGGTGTAACCACTGCCTGTTACCGATGTCCCGGTGATGGTCACGCTTGCGCCCTTGGCGAGAACGCTCTTGATGGTGGCGGAAGTGCTAGGCGACGATCGGAAATTCACAGCGGAAATCGTGACTGCGGAGCCGCTCGGGGTTGCGGAAAGTGCCGATGTCGTCATGCCTCCCAAGAGCGGCGAGGCCGAACCAGTCGAAAGATAGTTACTAACGGACCAGCCAGTCGTGCCGTTGGAGAGCGAGACTTGCCACCAGGTATAGCCGTTGGCAGATACCGGGCCGCCGATGATGGTCGCGGAAGTTCCGAGCACAGCAGTGGTTTTGATGAGAGCAGAAGTGCCCGGATAGCTCCTGACGTTCACCGTGCTGATCGTGTTTACTGCGACGCCTATGCCGATGGCTGGGGGATTGCCGCCGGAAGCCGCCGGAGAAACTGGCGCGGAAGCGGAAGCAGAAGGAGTGAATGTGCCGGTGGAAGGCCCTGTGCCAGCCGACCCGCCGGAGCCGCCGCCGCCGGAAGATGACGAACCGCCTCCACTGGGATTCGATGGCGGCGTGACAGGAGAAACCGGAGTTGCGACGACGGTATAAGTAGAGAAGCCTGGAACCATGAAGACCAGATTGTTATTGGAGTAAGCCGTGACCACGCAAGTCGAACAAAGGATGCCGTCACGAAGGATTTCCGGAGATACGACAGTAATGTTATTGAGAGTGATGGTAGCGGGCTTGTTTAGTTGCGGAATGGAACCAGATACCATGGAAGCCGAGCCTTGGTTTATGGAAACATTGGCGTCGATATTGACCCTCGCAGTGCCGCCATTGGCGACGAGGCTGTATGGGCCATTGCCTGAAGTGAAGCTGATCTTGCCGAAGGAATTAGAAATATCCAGGGATGCGACGCTATTCAAGTTCACATTGGAAAGATTCGTTATGGTAAACGTGCTGGCTATTGGCAGAGGACAGCCGACCAAGTTGACCGAGGAATACAAGGCTGGCGGAGTGCCTGGGCAAGCATCGACGACATCATTGACGCCGTCACCATCGGTATCAGGCGGCAAGGATTGCACAGCCGTAATAGCGACCTGGCTAGAAGATTGTAGCGAGCCATCGGAGACCGTGAGCGAGAAGACGTAGGTGCCTGCGCCGCCGGAGAGGGTTACGCTAGGAGAAACTGCGCTAGAATTGGAAATCGAAGCCAACGGCCCGGAAACCTGGCTCCACTGGTATGTTACAGGATTGCTGTCGGGGTCGCTCGATCCTGAACCAGAAAGAGTGGCCGTGCCAGGCAAGGTGATCGTCTGGTTGTTGCCGGCATTGGCGACTGGCGGGCGGTTCACATTCAAGACAGTAATGACGGCATTCTGCGAATTGTTGCCGCCATGGCCGTCGTCCGCTGTGAAAGTAACATTGTAGACGCCTGATTGCGCAAAGGTAGGAGTCCAGGAGAAAGTCTGGGTGCCAGCATTGAAGGTCGCTCCGGCAGGAAGCCCTGATGCGGAATATGTGAGCGTGTCATTATTGCCGTCAGTTGCCGAAACGGTGAAGGTGAGCAGGCTGTTCTCATTCACGGATTTTGCAGGTATGGCTGCCATGACTGGCGGAACGTTGATGAAATTGTTGACGGTTACGGAAACCGCGGAAGATGTGGTCTTGTTGCCGGCGCCATCGGTCGCCACAGCGGTTATGGTATGGGCGCCATTCGAAACGCCGACGGTATTCCAGGTTCCAGAGTATGGCGGTGCCGTGAGAGCAGAGCCGATATTGGATCCGTCGAGAAGGAATTGCACCGTAGCGACGCCGGAGTTGACCTGGTTCGCTACGACAGGATCGGCGGCAGTAGCAGACAAAGAAACACTGCCAGAAATAGTTCCGGCGGAAGGCGACGTTATGGAAATTGTCGGAGAAGTGGTGTCAGGGGATTGGGCGATAACCTGCGGAGCGATGGTGATGGAGGAGATTTGGACATTAACTTCCCTGCCAAGAATGTAAAGCGTGTGTACGCCGGCAGTAAGATTGAACACTTGCGCGGGAGCGCCGCCGGTAGATGCGCCGCCCCAGCCGACCGTGCTCTGCTGAAGGCCGCTAGTGAAAGGAATATTCCAGACATCAGAGACTGTCGGCAAAGAGTCGATATTGACAAAGAAAGAATTGGAGGAATCGTCGACAGCGTTCACGGTGGCATTGATGATGTAATTGCCCGCTTGAGAGATAGTGAACTGGTATGATGCCTGACCATTGCCGGAAATGATTGGCGTAGAAACATTCTGGGATACCACTCCGCCGGAAGCGATGAATGGCGACTGGATGAGGCCGGCTGTAGCCGCAAATGTGAGGGACGGCATGAGCGGTATCTGCACTATGCCGGCAGTGAAGGTGGCGGTGACATTGGTTGCGGAACTCACCGTGACGTTGCAGGTCGCGCCCGTTCCGGAACAAGCACCGCCCCAGCCTGAAAATGTAGATCCTGAATTGGGTGAAGCTGTGAGAGCGACGACTGTGCCAGTATTGACTGTAGCTGAACAGGTCGAGCCGCAGTTGATAGTGCCCCCTGTCACGATGCCCGATCCAGAACCGGTATTGGAGACGGTCAGCACAGAAGTCGTAACGATCGGTTGGATCGTAGCGGCATAAAGGCCCGCAACATCCGTAGCAGAAAGAGCTCTATTATAGATGCGCAGATCATCCATGGCTCCAGAAAAGCCCCTGGTAAGACCTGCGCTGTTGCCGATGAGCGTGGGCGTGCCGGCGGCAGGCGTGCCATTGGCGGAATTTGCCGTACCCGATACTGTGCCATTCACATAGAGAGTTGCGGTACCAGAACTCCTGGCGGCGCAAACATGGATCCATTGATTCAATACTGCTGATGAGTTTGCAGAGAATGTATCGTTGACGCCGTCGCTGGAAATCGAGAAATTGGCAGAGAGAGGCTCCATGTAGAAAATAGTCGAGCCGTTATCTATGATCCTGCCTCTGCCGACAGTTGCAAAGCCGTAGCTAGCAGGATCGATCCATGCGCAAATCGTCGTGGGACCAGTTCCTATCAAATCCTTTGCAATGGAAATATTTTGCGGAGCAGAAGTAAAATTCACAGCCGTGCCGATCTTGCCAGCCACTGTGGTCAAACTGCCATTCACCGTGCCGCTGTTGCCATTGCCAGAATCGTCATTGCCGAGATTGGAAGCATTATCGAAGCTGTATCTGGCGACCAAACCAGTCGTATAATCCGGCGTGGCAGTATTCGCAGTGAATGTCGCTGTGACAGAAGTATTGCCATTGACCGTGACATTGCAGGTAGAAGAGTTGCCGGCACATGCGCCGCCCCAAGTCGTAAAGGTTGAGCCGGCCGCAGGATTGGCCGCCAATGTTATGATGGTGCCGCTATTCACCGTAGTGGAGCAAGTCGAGCCGCAGTTGATGGCGCCGCCAGCTACTGAACCTGAACCAGTCCCGGAATTGGAAACCGTCAAAGTATAGGTTGTGGGAGTTGTTCCTCCTCCACCCCCGCCTCCACCGCCGCCGCTGCTGTATTCATAGGCGCCAATGTCCCAAACGCCGTCGGCGCCGCGAGTGTTGCCGTCTTTGTCAGTATTGAATTCCGTTGCCAAAGTCGAGCCATTGTTTCTCGGCGAGAGCGTGCCTGTTGCGGAAGTGATGTGAAAATCGCCACCGGCCATGTTGACGAAGGGGTTCTGGTTGTTGGCATTAATAGCGCTACCGCCTTGGACAGGCGAAGTATTGAAGAGGTTGTTTGTGCCAGTCATAGAGCCAAAACCACCAGACGCATTCCAAAAGATATTATTGGAAACTGTGCCGCCGGCCACCGCCGAAGAGAAAGCCGCCGGCCAACGGCTATCTGTTCTCAATCCCATATAAGAATTGAGAAATGTGTTGTTGAAAATCTGCCAGCCGCTGCCGTACTGATATTGTTGTATCGGCGTAGTTTGGCTTGAAGGATCGAAAGTCAAAGACTGTCCGTTTACCATATTGCCGTTGTTATTGAAGATATTTCCGTAAATCTTCCAATTATTGGGTCCAGGCGGGAATTGCGAGCAGAAATAGAGGCCTTCCACAGGATAATCATGAAAATAATTGTAGCGCACAGTCCCGTCTCCAGAAAAAATATAAATGCTGTCGTCATGATTCGGCGCGGAACTCAAAGTCGGACCGATATTGCAGTTTTGTATCAGAATATTGGTGATATCGCCTACGAATATTCCAACAGAAATATCATGCACGTAACAATGATCTATAGTCAAACCTGTTTTCCAGCCATAGTGATAATTGTCACCGGCATATACGCCACGCGCGCTGGATGGAGCCCCCGGACCAGCCACCTCAAAATATTTGAAAATGTTTCCGTTTCCCGTAATCTTGATACCGTACCGCTCGTTGTCCTGTGTGGTATATGTATTCAATCCTGAAGGCGCTTCGGTGAACTTTATACCATTATCAACAGAACCATCGATAGTGATGTAGTCAGAATTTGGCGGCGCGCCGTATATGCCTTGGCAACCATTACAAGTCGGCACAGCGATAACTATCTGCGAGTCGTATGAGCTTTGCCAGCCCGGTGAATTGATCGCCGTCGGGAAACTAGCTGTAGCGCGCTTGATTGTGATCGGCGAGCCTGCTGAACCATTCGCGCCGATAGAAAACGCCCCATAAGTGCCGCCGGCCATCCAGAGCGTGTCGCCAGCGCCCAATTGGCCGGCGCCCGTGCCCCATTTTATAGCGCTTGTGCCAGGCCAAGCATGGTTCCAACTGCTGCCATCCTGCGGCGAAGAGGAACCGCCGCCCGGAGTAACGAAGAAATTGGTTCCAGAAGAAACCTGCGCGAGATTATTCGCCGGCAATGCTCTCTTGAGTATTACCGGCGAAGCCACCAGCAGTGCGATTATTACAAAAAAAACGCCCAAGGCCGCGGCCGCATAGCTTGCTTTTCGATTCATGGGAATATTATACCCCCTTGTGAGAGTTATAGTGCGTGACATCTGTGGATAGCTTGAGGCAGGCCGGACCTCCTCCTTACAAAACAAAGCACCATGATAACATGGTGCTTTGCGCAAAACCAAATAGCGGTTAAGCTTTCGGCCTTGCTTCGGAGACGACGATCTTGCGGCCATCGAGCTCCGAGCCGTTGAGCTTGGAGACTGCGGTCTCTGCATCGGCATCGTTCGCCATTTCGACGAAACCGAAGCCCCGAGAGCGGCCTGTCATCTTGTCCATGAGGACATCGGCCTTATCCACGGCGCCGACCTGCTCGAAGTGCTTGCGCAATCCTTCGCTGGTCGTACCCCATGCTATAGAGCCGATAAAAAGTCTTTTCGACATTTTCACACTAACAAACGCGCGTTAGTTACGGTCTCGTGCCATTAACTAGTAACGCGCGTAAGGACGAGAAACTTACACGGGAATATCGTAGCACGCATATTTAAATTATGCAAACTCCTGATAAATCTTTTCAAGACCTCACCCCAGCCCTCCCCTCATTGAGGGGAGGGAGAATACCACACAAGAGTATAAATATAGTATACGAATATTTTGTCGCGCGTTCCCCTCTCCTCTTTTGAGGAGAGGGGCCAGGGGTGAGGTCCGACCTCGCTACTTCCCTGCCAAATAGAGCTCCACAATCTCCTGCTGGGAAAGAATCCTGTCATATATCCTGACGTCGTCGATCTTGCCATTGAAAGCGCGATCGAGGCCGGAACGGTTGCCTATGCGCAAGGCATGCGTGGCGGCGGCAGGCGTGCCGCTCGACTGGTTGGCTGTGCCGGAGAGCGCGCCATTCAAGTACATGTTCGCTATGCCGGAAGCGTCGCGAGTGGCGCAGACGAAGGTCCACTTGTTGAAGACCACGGAGCTAGGAGCGGAAGGCGCTTCCGAAGCTCCGTCAGAAGATACATACCAATCCCCGCTATTGGCTGTTTCTAGGCCTACGATATATGAGCCGGTGTCGATGACCCTGCCGAAGTTGCCTCCGCCTTAGCCATAGGGGTAAAGCCTTTCGCAGAAGGTCACCGGGCCGGTGCCAACAGGATCGCCGGCGCCGCCATTGTCGACCAGATCATTGTTAGGTGCAGTAAAATTGACGGCCTGGCCGATCTTGCCGGAAGAATAAAAAGTCGTGGTGGAAATATTCTCGGTATTCAGCCAGTAACCGTTCGCAGTCCTGTCCAAAACCTCTCCATTGGCCATATCTTTGCCGTCGAATGTCCACCAGGCAGTCAAGGCATTGTTCTGGAGCGAGCTCTTGGGCCGATTTAGGGTAATGCCTTGCTTGCTCTGGCCGTTATAATAGAGCTGCTGGATACTGGAAGTCGAAAGCGCAGTACTGTAGATGCGCACGTCGTCGAGATAGCCATTGAAGAAGCTGTGCGAGGGCGATTGGTAGGAGCGGCCGAGGTAGACGGAAGTAGATAGGTCGGTGATGTTGGCGAGTGCAGTGGCTCCCACGAAAGTGCCGTTCTTCCAGAGCGAAAGCACGCCGTTCTTGTGCATCCAGACGACATGAGTCCAGGCATTCAATGGCACCGCCGAGGACACGGTGCGGAAGGAGCCGTCGTTCGCGCCGGCGCAGACGTTGGTACCGTCATAGCCCATGTAGGCGTCGCCGCCCAGGCCGGTATTGTCGGAGTCGGTGATGAGGGCGGACATCTGGCCATTCGAACAGCCTGTGACGTTGCCCGAGTTGGCGTAGAACCAGACGGACATGGTGCCGGTAGCGGTACTCATGAAGTTAGTGAAAGGGCCAGTGGTGTTCATGTTGGTATTGGCGCCGTTAAAAGCCAAAGCCTGGCCGATCCTGCCGGGCACCGGGCTCGTAGTGGTCGAGAAGTTCAGCATGCGCAGCTTCGACGCAGCCGCGCCAGTCGCCTGGTCGGTCTCCGTATCCGATGTCCAGTTCGTATCCTGGCCATCCATCGTCCACCAGGCAGTGAGACCTTGGCGCAGAGGCGTGTTGAAAGCCTTGGAAGAAGTGTTCAGCTTGTTATTGCCCATAGCGTAGAGCTCCGCTATGGTGCTAGTCGAGAGGGCGTAGTTGTAAATGCGGACGTCGTCGAGAACGCCGGAAAAATACA
>CAZKSQ010000035.1:0-7778 GCA_964555555.1 uncultured Candidatus Saccharibacteria bacterium
CGCTTTTGCAGCAAGCAGCGCTTCCGTTAGTATGCCTGTACCAGGCCCGATCTCCAATATAGCCTCCCCTTCCTTGATCTCTGCCGCAACAATGATCTGCTCGAGCACATGCTTTGAGGTTAGGAAATGTTGGCCTAGGGATTTTTTTGCGAGTATTTGCATATTAGAAATCAATGAATAGCGCCTTGGCCCCACTCGGTTTTTCTGGTGGGGCGGCATCGATGAGGCTTGTTTCGATATCCTCTATGAACTCCGATGGCGCATTCACCTTCTGTGCGCCATATATAGTGCGAATGATGGTGTAGCTCAAGTAGATTTTTTTCTTTGCTCTAGTCAGCGCCACATAAAACAGTCTTCTTTCCTCTTCCTCGTCGGCTTCGGAAATATCCTCATCCATATGCTTGAACGGAAAGAGCTCCTGTTCCAGACCTGCAATGAAAACGGTATCAAATTCAAGGCCTTTTGCCGCATGAACAGTCATCAGTTTGACCGTGTCTGTATTCTTTTGCAGAGCATCCTGATCTGTTGCCAGCGCTGCATTTTCCAGTAATTTATCAATTCCCAGGAGATGTCCGACATCTCCAATTTTTGAGTTAGGCTCAACCCCCTCTTCATTGTCATACTGTGCTGCGACAGAAACCAATTCTCGAATATTGAGCAATCTTTCCTCGTCTTCGCTGTCTCCTTTGCGGAGCATCTGCTCGATGCCGGTCTCTTGGATCACAAACCGAACTGCTTCCGAAGGTTTTTTTTCCAAAATCTCCTTTTTTATGTCAGACAAAAGACGATTGAAGGAGTTTATCTTCACTTTCATCGCATCTGGGAGGAGGTCCGACCTCCCCGACAGCACTTTTGAAAGCGTTACCTTGCCGACGCCTCTAGCTGGCACGTTTATGATGCGCGCGATGTCGCCGGAGCTCTCTATCGAACCCTCGGTGTAATTCAAGGCGGCGCGGATATACGCCAAAATGTCTTTGACCTCCTTTCTTTCGAAGAATTTAGTGCCTAGAAGCTGATAGGGGATATTTTTCTTGATGAAATATTCCTCCAAGACGCGCGATTGGAAATTTGCACGGTATAAAACCGCTATTTCCTTTGCGGAAGTCCCAGAATTGATAGCTTCTCGGCAGAGATTGGCAATAGTCCGCGCTTCATCCGATTCGGTATAGGAAACCAATAAGGAAATCTTTTCACCAGCACCATTGTCCGTGTAAAGCCGTTTCTTTTTGCGCAACCTGTTTTTTTCAATGACCATATTTGCCGCTTCAAGGATGGTTTTTGTAGAGCGATAATTTTTTTCCAGAATGATGACTGTGGCTTCAGGATAATCTTTCTCGAAGTTCAGGATATTTTCGATGGTAGCGCCGCGCCAACTGTAGATATTCTGATCGGCGTCGCCCACCACGCAAATATTGCGGCTTTCTGCGGCCAAGAATCTGGCTATTTTGTATTGCACGCGATTCGTATCCTGATATTCATCGACGTGTATGTATTTCCAAATAGAATTGTATCTCTTGCGGATATCAGCATGATTTTCCAATAATTCGGCGGTTTTTAATAGCAAGTCATCAAAATCAAGTGCTTTTTCTTTTGCAAGAATTATTTCATATTTTTCCCAGACGGCCGCGATCATTTCCTCGAATGCATCCTTGGCGCGATCAAGAAAGGCTAGCCGATTGATCCCTTCTCCCTTCGCCAATGATATGCGATTCAAAATAGTCCCCGGCTCGAATTTTTTTGGATCGAAAGACGCTTGCTCCATGGCTTCTTTCACAGCTCTCCGCGAATCGCCTCGGTCAAAGATAGTAAAGTGGCGCGTCAAACCGATCAGCCGCGCATTTTCTCTTATGATATGAACGCCCAAAGAATGAAAAGTGCTAACAAAAGGCCTCTCATCAAAAGAAATAGGAAGATTTAATTCTTTGTCTTCTGCTAATAATATAGAAACACGATCCCGCATCTCCTTCGCGGCCTTGTTGGTAAAAGTTATTGCCAAAATGCTATGCGGTGTCGCGCCATTTTTGATCAAATTCAATATTCTGTGGGTGATGACCCTGGTTTTACCTGCTCCTGCGCCAGCAATTATCAAAACTGGCCCCTCTGTCGTCTCAACAGCGCGTTGTTGCTCGGGATTCAATTGCATCAAGCTATCTTATCAGAAACTTGTTGCAAGCGTTTGTAATAAGTCACACACTTTGACTAAAGACCAACATTGTTACTGTGTAAAACATGTGCACAATATGCGTTGACAATAAATCCCTGCCTGATACTCTTGAGAAGATATCTCGAAAATACGTGTAGTAAATTGGCTTAATAAAGCCATTCTAATAGACGAGATACTCCACCGCATGATCGAAAGAAAGACATGGTAAGTATTGCAGAAAGAAACTTTTTGTTATGAAATTTCCTACAACCAAAAAAAACTACAGAGGAATGTTATCCAAGCTTTTTACGTCTTGGATTGCCGCGTTGTCATTGTCGGCAATAACTTTTTTTATTTATTTCGGGACCGCTAACGCAGGTCTCTTTTCTTTTCTAACGCCAGTCATTGAGGGCCAGACTGTCTCGGCAAAGACAGTTAAAATGATGCCTTCCGTGACATCGCAGAATATTGTACTTCTGCAGGCCGCAACCAACATCAATCCCAATCCCAATCCGCCAGTCAACATCGCCCCGATTGCCGACAACACTCTTGTTCCTGACATAGCTGCAAACAATACCAGCGATACCGACCAAGGCAGTACAGAGATTAGCACTTACATCGTACGAGATGGTGACACTGTGAGCGGTATAGCAAAAATGTTCCGTGTTTCGGTAAATACCGTTTTGTGGGCGAATGACCTTAATAGCAAATCAGTGCTGCAGGCGGGAAAAATCCTGGTCATATTGCCTGTATCCGGAATTATATACACTGTAAAAAAAGGAGATACCGTTTCGAGTATCGCCAAAAAATATAGAGCTGCGGCGGAAGATATTACCGCCTTCAATGACTTGTCGATCAATACCCTCTCTGCTGGCCAAAATATCGTCATACCGAACGCCGAATTGGGCGCACCTCAAGAAGCGCCGATCACAAATAACAGAGGACACATCATTTCTGTGCCGTTCGAACGGTTGCTTGATGACGTCAGCAAACTCCCTTCTTTCCCGGGCTACTACACTCGGCCGATCGCTGATGGACGCATCAGCCAAGGATTGCATGGGCATAATGCTATCGACTTTGCAGCACCAATCGGTACCCCTATTTACGCTTCGGCTGCGGGCACTGTTATTATCAGCCGTATAAATGGCGCTTGGAATGGCGGTTACGGCAATTTCGTCGTTATTTCTCATAATAACAACACTCAAACCCTATATGCCCATATGATTTCAAGGGTTGTAGTAATTCCGGGACAGCAAGTCTCACAGGGAGAAGTAATCGGTTATATCGGCATGACCGGTCTCACGACTGGTCCACACGTGCACTTTGAGGTTCGTGGCGCTAAGAATCCCTTCTGAGGAAATATTTGTACAAAGTTCTGATCTGCATTTACTAGTTAAGCTTTTCTCGATACTGCAATGCCTCGAGAATGTGCTCCTTGCCAATCGTCTCTATTCGCGCCAGGTCCGCGATCGTCTGTGCGACTTTGATGACCCGATGGAACGCTCGTCCTGATAATTCGAATCTCTCTGCTGAAATTTTTAGCAGCGATCTTGCATCTGCTTCCATTACGACGCATTTTTCTATGTCTCTGGCGCTCATTTCGCTATTATAATTTTTCCTGATGCCGAGCTTCTGGAATCTTTTCAGCCTGAATTCTCTGGCGGCAGAGACACGCTCGCGTATTTGATCCGACGTTTCATTGTCTATAGACGGCAGGGAGAGCGTTTCGTAGTCAATCTTATTCACATTTATCCAGATATCTATGCGGTCCAAGATGGGCCCGGAAATCCTCCGTTTGTAGGATTTTATTATGTGCTCGGGACAAGTGCAGCCGCGGTCCTTGCCTTTGCCGCAAGGACAGGGATTCATGGATGCGATCAAGATGCATTGCGCTGGAAAGGTGATGACTCCGCGCGCTCGGGATATCGTAATAAGCCTGTCCTCTAGCGGCTGTCTCAATGCCTCTATGACGGTCCGGTCGAATTCGGGAAATTCATCCATGAACAGCACGCCGCGATGCGCGAGCGTAACTTCTCCGGGTCTCGGGAATGCGCCGCCGCCGACGATAGATGGATATGATGCAGTGTGATGTGGCGAGCGGAATGGCGGCTCCACTACCAGATCTTCGTTCAAGATCCGTGCTGCACTATGAATGCCAGTCACCTCTATCGCCTGCTCATAAGAAAGCGGTGGAAGTATGGAACAGAAGCTTTGTGCCAGCATGGTCTTGCCAGTCCCTGGCGGTCCGCACATGATGATGTTGTGGGCACCTGCAGCAGCTATCTCTAGTCCGCGCTTGCCTATTTCATTGCCGCGAATGATGCTCATATCCATGCAATCTTGCTTCTTTGCTATTTTAGGAATGTCGGTATCAGAAAAAAGATCTAGCGGTTGCGGATTTGTCCGTTTGGAAATGATATCGACGGCTTCCTTGAGCGATGATACGGGGTATACCATGATGTTGCGGGCCAAAGCCGCTTCGCGGGAGTTTTCTCTCGGCACGAATACTTGCGTGAATCCGTGGCTGGGAGCTTGGCACAGGATGGGCAGGAGGCCGCTGATCCTTCTAACGTATCCTTCAAGGGATAATTCACCCAAGAACAGCTTATTTTCCGGGTCCAATTCTATATCGCCTGCGGCTGACAAGTATGCCAATGCCATTGCCAGGTCAAAGGCTGACCCTTCTTTCTTTGCATCAGCTGGCGCAAGCGAAATAACCACTTTTTGATTTTTCTGCTTGGGCGATTGGTAGTCGCTATTTTTTATTGCTGCCGAAATGCGGTCTTTTGCCTCAGAAACGGACCTGTCACCCAGTCCGACAACCGAAAAAGTATTCAAGCCATTAGCTATATCTACTTCGACCGTGACAATTTCAGATTGCAAGCCTACAAGCTGTGCACTATATGATTTTGCTATTCCCATCCGCATATCATATCAGCAGACGATAAAAAAGTTATGAATTTTTGATAAAAAAGTGATAAAAAAATAATAAAGTTTTGATAAATAAAAAACAGAGGCGAGACCTCTGTTTTTTTAGTGAACATGCTTTAGTGATATTCTGGCGCTGGGATTTGCTTCTAGACGGTCTTTTTCTATAGGTTTGCCACAAATTTCACAAAGACCATAGGTTCCCTTTTCGATTCGTGACAGGGCGTCTTTGATTTCAGTCAGCTGAGTTTCTAGTTGGGCAGCAATCATATTATTCTCATCTAACTCTTCGAGCTTATCAGCTACTTCATTGTCATCGGCAGAATCAACCTCAATAGAGCCGGATGTTGCGTCCCATCCGCCCGCAACGCCAGCATCCTTTTTGCCGATCTTTGACAACTGTTGCTCTAAGCCGGCTTTCTCGGTGGCAAGTTTTTTCTTGAAATTCTCTATTTCTTTTTTGTCCATGACTGAATACTATCCTGAATAAACCTGATTTTCAAGTCTATAGATGATTTCCTTTATGGTCGCTTCTTTCGAAGCAAAAACTATGTGCTGGTTGTCAATCATTGAATACAGTAATATGACAGATCCATCGGAAGATTTGAATTCCCTAACGTCTTTGTTTGAAGTTATCCCGTCGATGAATTGGCCCTGAACAATCGTTCCAGATGCTGTGAATGGAGAGAGGTCGCTCATCATTGTTCCTTCCCAGCTCAACAAACCAGCAAAAGTGTTTTGGAAGAAGTCTTGCGTTGCGATGACGAATATATCCTTGGATCCATCAGGTGCTTCATATATACCCAACATCCAATCATCCGTTAAGGATCTTTTCAAGATATCGGGTGGAGTTATTCCCATAATATCCAGCATTTGCGGACCCGTGACATTCGTAGCGATGCTGTTCGTGGTTTTATTTATGATAATTTCTTTTACTGTGTTGGTTGGTTGGGCAGTTTGCATTTCGCCAACAATCTTATCTCGTATCTGTCCCGGAGTAAGGCCATCTATAGCTATGGTTGTCTGTGAATCTGCGCTAACGACAGATTTGTGGACCATAGCTATGTTTGGAGCCGCATTCTTTTTTGCTAGTTGGCTTTCGTTATAAACATAATAAACAACAATGATACCGCCAAGAATGAATATCATGCTCAGTAGTAGATAGAAAAGCTTTTTGCCAGAGCTCATTGTCTTGGCTTTATTGTCAGTTACGATTATTCGCGATCCTTCTTCCTCGGAAAAAGCATTCTTGGTCATATCTGAGGCAGTATTTTTATTTATACGATCGATCGTGGTGCCAAAAGCAAAGTTGTAAGCAGGTTCCTTGGCAGGGAGATCTTCTTTCTTTGATGTTTCAGGTTCTATTATTTCAGGCGCGACAAATGTCTCTATTTTTTCTATAGTCTTGACCTTCGGTTCCATAAAAGCTTTTTTTTCCTGCTCAGCAATAGCCATTGTCGCGCTAGAAATATTCTTTCTCGCCATATATTCCGCGATGTCACTTTCATAGGTGCGCAAAGCCTTTTCTTTGTCAGGTTCTCGCGATCCAGTTGAATTTTCGCCAGGACCGCCTTTCCTTTCATCTATGCTATTCCCATATTGCGGAACACTGATTTTTTCCTGATACCTAGATTGTGGAGCGTTTGCAGGCGCCTGCGTGGCGGTGTTTTTTGGGGATGGCGCTCCAGAAGCTTTTCCTTGCAAGTCTTTTTCTATGTTCAGCCTGCTAACCGCGTCTTGCAGAGCTGTGGGAACTTTTTCTAGTGGTCTGTCTGTCGGCGGCAACCGATCTTCCTGATCAGGGTTTTTTATTGGCGCAATATTCAGGTCCGAGGTAAATTCATATACCCGCTCTTGGTTTTCGCGGCTGGCGTCATTTGCTCCTGGTGCGGGAGCACTATTTTGCGGTGCTAGATTTTGATTTTCATCCATCAGTACAATTATACTCGCAAATGATGATATTACTCAAGGTAACAAGAATCGGCTAGTACCTCTTTTTGAAATCCCTGTTTGCTGGTTTTGGGGTTTCTTCCTTTTTTGCGAAGAAATCTGGGTCAGCAGCCTTGATAGAGAGGTTTAGTCGGCCCTTGTCGTCTATTTCTTTTACTGCCACAGGCACTTTCATTCCCTCTTTCAGGTAGGTTTCGACTCTTTCGACGCGGAATGGCGCGATTTCGGAAACATGCACAAGCCCTTCAGAGTTGCCGCCGATCCTGACGAAGGCGCCAAAATCCATAAGTTTGACGACTTCGCCTTCGAATTTTTCGCCAGGCATGTATTCTCTGGTCATGTTAAAGATTATCTCTTTCGCTTTCTGTGCAGTTCCATTCTTGCCGGTTATGAATATAGATCCGTCATCTTCTATAGTTATATCTTCAACGCCTGTAGTATCGCGTATTTCATTGATAGTCTTGCCGCCACTGCCAATGACAAGGCCGATCTGGTCAGGCTTTATGTTCAAAACAATGATTTCCGGAGCATTAGGTGAAATATTTGTCCTTGGCATGGGCAGTTCTTTTGTTATCACATCCAAAATCTTGAATCTGGCAACCTTTGCTTTTTCAAATGCTTCGGCGAGAATTGGCAAAGGTATGCCGCCGACTTTGACGTCCATTTGTACTGCTGTAATCCCCTCTCGAGTACCAGCAACCTTGAAGTCCATGTCGCCATGGTGGTCTTCCGGTCCTTGAATGTCTGTAAGGACCTT
>CAZKSQ010000036.1:0-7444 GCA_964555555.1 uncultured Candidatus Saccharibacteria bacterium
GTGCGCGCACTAGGATTCGAACCTAGGACCCCACCAGTATCAGTGGTGTGCTCTACCAACTGAGCTATGCGCGCGATGTTGAACACATTAACAGAATTATGCACCCTATGCAAAAGCAAGAAATGCTACAATATGGCTAACTGGCGATATCCGATATCGCCACAAAGCCATGAAAATCACTAACCTTGAATCCCTCGCCACTACCCCCATCCGCCGCGCCGCTTTGGAGATCGCCGAAAAGGGCTTGGAAGCCATCGATACCACCTTGGTTCTGTATAATACTTTGAAGATAGGCAAACATTCCCTGTCGGTTTTGGGTAAGGATTACGAATTATCACCCAATGGCAGGCTAATTACCATATGCATCGGCAAATGTGCTGGCGATGCCGCATATGAATTCGAAAAGATACTTGGAAGTCACATTACAAATGGCGTTGCTTTGGGTGTCGGTGAATTGAAGACAAAAGCAGATGCGAAGCCTTTGAGCAAGATAAAATACTATGCCGGCACTCACCCTCTTCCTTCCGAGTCAAATGTTATCGGCACTCATGCCATCCTAGACGCTCTGACCAAGCTCACTATCGACGATACTGTTTTATTTTTAATATCTGGCGGCGGATCTACTCTTCTGGCCCAACCTTCATGCGTTCCCGGAAACATAAAGGAGGTCATGGACCTATTGAACATGGAAAGGCAAATGATCAGTGATCTGTTCCGGACTGGCGCGACCATTCAAGAAATAAATACTGTCAGGAAGCATATGTCGCTGGCTCGCGGCGGCTTCTTGGCGGAAAAGGCATATCCAGCGCAAGTAATTTCGATCATATTCTCCGACGTGCCCGGCAATGACCTCGGCTTTATTTCTTCCGGACCGACAGTAAAAGATACGACAGCCATAAGCGATGCGGAAAAGATCATCAAAAAATACAAGCTTGACGTCGCCGATGAATGCCTGACCGAAACGCCCAAAGACGACGAAATATTCAAACGCGTGTATAATGTATTGGCAGTTTCGAATGAGTCGGCAGTGAATGCCATGAGAGAGAAAGCCACGGCTCTCGGCTACTCTGTGGAAATAAAGAACATTGCCATAACCGGCGAAGCGCGAGAAGTCGCTCGCGATATTGCCAAAGAAATAAATGCCGCTCCCGCTGGCACAGTATTCCTCTATTGTGGCGAAACGACGGTCACGGTGAAAGTAAAAGGCCGCGGTGGCAGGAATCAGGAAGTCGCGATTGCAGCTCTTCCGCATCTCGATGAAAATTGCCTGGTCTTGTCTATCGCTTCTGACGGACATGATAATGGCCCGCATGCAGGCGCTTTCGCAGATACGGAGCTTGCCAGCGCCGCGAAAGCTAAGGGTTTCGATCCGAAGGAATCGTTAAAAAATAACGATTCATCAAACTTTTTTGAGACAGTTGGCGGATTGATAGAAACTGGCGATACGGGATCGAATGTGTCGGATTTGATGATTGCGGTGGCAGGAAAAAAATAATTCATGTGTGTCATTCCCGCGAAGGCGGGAATCCAGGATTCAACAATAAAGTTATTTGTTTGATTCTGGATTCCCGCCTTCGCGGGAATGACAAACAATTTTTTAAATTTATAATCTAACAAAAAATCATGAGCAAACTAACATTAAAAATGGAAGAAGTCGGCATTGCCGACGTCAGTGAAGTCGGCGGCAAAAATGCATCTCTAGGCGAGATGATTTCAACCTTAATACCAAAAGGTGTGCGCGTGCCGACCGGTTTCATCGTGACAGCGAGCGCCTATCGTCATTTTCTGAAAGAGACGAAGCTTGACCTATTCATAGCCAAAACTTTGGAAGGCTTGGATACCAAAAACCTTGATGATTTGGCAAAACGCGGCGAGACGATTCGAAAAGCTATAGAGAAGGCAGAAATGCCTGACGATCTCCAGCATGAAATATTCAAAGGCTATGAAGAAATGGAAAAGAAATACGGCGCGAATGTCGACGTCGCTTGCCGATCTAGCGCTACTGCCGAGGACTTGCCGGGTGCCAGCTTTGCCGGCGAACACGAGACTTATCTCGGCGTTCGAGGCAAAGAGCACGTCGTATTGGCTGTGAAGTGGGCCATGGCTTCCCTATTCAATGACCGCGCTATTTCCTATCGCCACGACAAAGGCTTCGATCATTTTGCTGTTGCCCTTTCTGTCGGCGTGCAAAAAATGGTTCGCTCTGATAAAGGCTGCTCCGGCGTTATGTTCACTTTGGACACCGAATCAGGCTTCAAAAATATCGTGGTCATCAACGGTTCTTATGGCCTCGGAGAAATGATCGTGCAAGGCGAAGTTACGCCAGATGAATATATTGTATTCAAGAAGACTTTGAATAGTTCGCCAGATGGACTTATTTCCAAGAAATTGGGAGTCAAGAATAGGAAAATGATCTATGGCGATTCAACGGGACTAAAAGCGACTAAGATAATTCCTTGTTCAGCGGAAGAGAAATCAACATTTGTATTAAGCGACCAGGAAGCAAGAGATCTTGCCAAATGGGGGTTAATCGTCGAAGAACATTACACGGCAAAAAATAATGGCAAATGGACGCCTATGGACATGGAATGGGCCAAGGATGGCGAGACAGGTGAACTTTTTATTGTGCAAGCCAGACCAGAAACCATCCATGCCGGCAGAGATTACAATAAGTTGAAAGAGTACGTGCTCAAAGACAATGGCACTCTTCTAACCAAAGGTGCTTCTGTTGGAAGCAAGATCGCGACTGGCAAGGCTCATGTCATCATGGATGTAAAAGGCATCCATGAATTCAAGGCCGGCGAAGTGCTCGTTACCGACATGACTGATCCGGATTGGGAACCGATCATGAAAATCGCCGCGGCAATTGTTACCGATAAAGGAGGTCGGACCTCCCACGCGGCCATCGTTTCCCGCGAACTTGGAATACCGGCAGTTGTAGGCTGTGAGAATGCTACGAAGAAAATCTCCACCGGCCAGGATATTACTGTAGATACCAGCGGCTCGGAAGGACTCATTTATGATGGCACCTTGAAGTTTGAAGTCATCGAACATGATGTTGCTTCTATTCCAAAACCCAAAACTCATATCATGGTCAATATCGCCACACCTGATACTGCTTGGGAAAAGTCATTCTTGCCAAACTCCGGTGTCGGCCTTGCTCGCGAGGAATTCATCATCGCTGGCGGCATCGGCATTCACCCTCTAGCGCTTTTGAACTATGACAAGCTCACGCAGACTATCAAGAATAAGATTGACAAGAAAACGATCGGCTGGACTGACCGTGTGCAATTTTACGTCGACAATCTAGCTTATGGCATTGCCAAGATCGGCGCAGCTTTTTACCCAAATCCAGTGATCGTGCGCTTCTCGGATTTCAAGACCAACGAATACCGCACACTCCTCGGCGGCGAAGCGTATGAGCCAAAAGAAGAGAATCCTATGATCGGATGGCGTGGCGCTTCACGCTACTATGACCCGAAGTTCGCTGAAGCTTTCAAACTCGAATGCAAGGCCATGAAGAAAGTGCGCGACAATATGGGCCTATCCAATGTCGTCCCCATGGTACCATTCTGCCGCACACCAGAAGAAGGCCAGAAGACGCGCGATATCATGAAGCAAGAAGGCTTGGATTGCAAAACTTATGTTATGTGCGAAATCCCCTCGAACGTTCTTCTTGCCGACGAATTCCTAAACATCTTCGACGGCATGTCCATCGGCTCCAACGACCTAACCCAGCTCGTTCTCGGCCTCGACCGCGACTCCGGTATCGTTTCTCATGTCGCCAACGAATTGAACCCTGCAGTCCGCAAAATGGTGAAGGAAATCATTCACATCTGCCGCAGCAAGAACAAATATATCGGCATCTGCGGCCAAGCGCCTTCTGACCATCCAGAGTTTGCAAAATTCCTTGTTGAGGAAGGGATCGAGAGCATGTCTTTGAATCCTGATACAGTGATCAAAACTACGATTGCGGTTGCGGAGGAAGAAAGGAGGTTAGGAAAATAGATAATATGACAAAGGTTATTTAATCGTCAAAAAGAGACCTGCTCGCGAATGCGAAAAGGTCTCTTTGAATCTGAAATACAGCATTAATCTTGCCACAGTAACTCAGCAAGTTTGTTGGCATCTTTGCGTAAACTTTCTCTATTTTCATTGTTGTCCTTATTTTTTGGTTCATCCTGTCCGTGACGATTCTATCATGATTAGGTACACATTTCTATCCAAAGCTTGTTATAATAAAACAATGAAACTCATCAAAATCACCTTCTTTGGCACACGCCCCGAAGAAAAAGAGCACCTCGAACATGCTTTTGCAAAATTACCCAACTTTCAAGCGACTTACATCGAAGAAATTTTAGACCCGGAGCGTCCGCCAGAAAAGAGCGATGCCGACATTATTGCTATATTCGTCGATTCCAAGGTCAATGCCGCTGTACTGGATTCATTCCCGAACCTCAAGCTCATTGCTGTTCGTGCAACCGGTTATGACAATATAGACTTCACCGAGACTGCAAAGAGAGGCATTACCGTCACGAATGTTCCCTCTTACGGCGAGAATACCGTCGCGGAGTTCGCTTTTGGTTTGATCCTCACTCTTTCTAGGAAGATGTACACTGCAGCGGACCAGGTCAAAGAAACTGGCAGTTTCAGCGTCGAGCATTTGCGCGGCTTCGACCTTCAAGGCAAAACGATAGGAGTGGTTGGCACTGGCAGGATCGGCAGGAATTCGATACGTATCGCAAAAGGCTTTGGCATGAATGTGGTCGCTTATGACCCATATCCAAACGATAAGCTTCCGGGTGAGCTCGGCTTCAAGTATGTATCATTCGATGAATTACTGGCGGATAGCGACGTTATTACCCTCCACGTGCCATATTCAAAAGAAACTCATCATCTAATGAATGAAGCGGCTTTTAGCAAGATGAAGAAAACGGCCATACTCATTAACACCAGCAGAGGAGGAATTGTTGATACCAGCGCAATCGTAAAAGCATTGCACGATAAGAAAATAGCTGGCGCCGGACTAGACGTGCTCGAAGAAGAAGGCGCTCTCAAAGATGAGGCATCGTATATTGCCCAAAATTCAAAGGACGAAGCTGGACTTAGAAATCTTCTAGCTGACGATGTCTTGATGAAAATGCTGAACGTAATCGTCACGCCGCACAATGCTTTTAATACTGATGAGGCGCTCGGAAGGATCCTCGATACAACGATAGAAAATATAAAAGCGTGGGTGGACGGCAAACCTATAAATGTTGTTAAAGGATAAATGAGAAAGCGCTGGAAGGATAAACCTTTCAGCGCTTTTGAGCTGTGTCGGCTGTGCGCGACCTATTTGCCATTACGTTCCTGCCAATTTCCGAAATGCCCGGCGCTGCTGGATACCGACCATTTCCGCGAATACGAAGGGCGAAACACCGTTCTAGGGTTTCTTCCGAACGTCTTGCCTTTTGGTTTCATGACTGGCTGAGCCACATCGGCAGTAGCATCCCGCATCGCTTGGAAACGCTGATTTGATTCCTCTCTGCTCATTTGGGTCCTTTTTTTCGTTGAACTGATTGTGGTTGTTCCTAACGCCGCCTAATATCGTAACATACTTATACAAATAGTGCAAGGTGCTTGCACTGCGAAGCTTTAGCGAAGTAGTCTTGCTACGCCAAGGCTTCGCAGGACGAGTGGGCATGGGGAGATTCGAACTCCCAACTCTCACGAGATACGCTTCTGAGGCGTACGCGTATACCAATTCCGCCACATGCCCTAATTATCAAAGCGACTTCGACAACACTCAATAGGCTTAACAGGCCTACGCGTACCAATTCCGCCACGTGCCCCTGGCGTCTAAAGCATACAATAAATATAGCGAAAATACATTAAAAATCACCGCTAACATTATCTGTCAGCGGTGATAGTGAAAAAGATTAATAAGTAACATCGCCTTATTCAGTAAGTTTCGGTAAGGTTGGTGAGGCCTACAGAATAAGATTGCACGATCGGCGAGAAGTCGATTCGCTCATTTTCTTCGTCGACTGATATTATCTTTCTGGCATGCACCCTTTCGTCAGTCAGGATGATCTTTATAGGAGCCAGATCATACCAAAGCTGTGTCACTGTGCACGTTTCACTTGGGCCAATGGAGCAACAGGTAAGATGATCCGTGTATTGCTCACTCACCAAGAGGTCATCA
The DNA here is from genome assembly GCA_964555555.1 of uncultured Candidatus Saccharibacteria bacterium. Lineage (GTDB taxonomy): Bacteria > Patescibacteriota > Minisyncoccia > Phycocordibacterales > PALSA-1337 > C7867-002. The sequence goes on from CAZKSQ010000036.1 coordinate 6,188, forward strand.
GGTGAGTTGTTCGTAACGATAATCGTGCGCCCTATCCCAGCATGGGAGGGACGCAGATCGGTTGGCATATTTTTGCAGCTTGTCTGGCAGAACCAGACAGCGCATAAAAGACTAATGCTAAAAGAGCGGTTTTTCATATCTGATGCAAAATGTTACATCTCAAACACAGCAAAGTCAAACATTTAATTTCCCATAAAAAGACAAAGGCATCCAGAGTTTGGATGCCTTTGATCTCGTTGGAGATCAATGAGCGATGAGAAAAAAGTGATTTTCGCAGATTTCGTAGGCCATCAGTATGCAAAGAGCACCGAATGCGACAATCATGGGCCAGTACAGAACCGTGCCGACGAGCTTCACCTCTTTCATCACGACACTAGTGTCGATTGAAACTTGTACAGAATCGATGTGAACGATCGGTACCATAATCGGTTCAAGATGAGTTTTCATATCTGCCTGTATGTTATCACATCCAATAGCTAAAGTCAATACAGCAAAAAACCGCCTTGTTGGGCGGCCTTATTGCTAATAATGTATGCTATTTTGTTCCGTTCACCCATAAGCAATTCAATTGATATTGCCTATGTATGTCCCCTCTCTTTGGGGACTAAGCGCTCCCATTTGTGGTTGGAGAGCGATAACCCATGCTTAAAGTAAGCACATCGACATAAGTCTTTCCTTTCGGAAAAACATTGTTCACTTGAAATATTCCACGAGCAGCTTCCGCTACCCGTGCCTTGTTACGACTTAGCTCTTGTCACCGAACTTACCTTAGGTCCGCGCGAGGCGAAATTTCGGGTACTTCCGGCTCCCTTAGCTTGACGGGCGGTGAGTACAAGACTTGAGAACGTATTCACCGCGGTATAGCTGACCCGCGATTACTAGCGATTCCGGCTTCATGAGGTCGAGTTGCAGACCTCAATCCGAACTGGCGCATCTTTATAAGGGTTTGCTCCGCCTTCGATCGGCATTGCGTCCCGTTGTAGATGCGATTGTAACACGTGTGTAGCCCAAGTTGTCAAAGGGCCATGCTGACTTGGCGTCATCCCCACCTTCCTCCCAGCCCTTTAGTCGGAATTGAGAATTGAGAATAGAGAATTTGGAATAACGCAGTATTTTGCAATTATTCTCTATTCTCCATTCTCTATTCCCTATTCTGCGCAAAGGGCTGGGCGGTCTCGGCTGATACTTGTAACAGCCAACGAGGGTTGCGTTCGTTACCCCACTGAAGGGAACAGCTCAAGCCACGAACTGACGACA
>CAZKSQ010000037.1:0-7260 GCA_964555555.1 uncultured Candidatus Saccharibacteria bacterium
CAACAACCCGCGTGGGCGGGCTGTGTGCATAAATGGTTACTCAACATATTGGAGATAGATCGCAAAATTTAAAGTGGTATCCGTATCTGGCGCTAGGCACAGATTTTGATTGGACCCTATAATATGTTATTTAAGGATCATCTCCGTAGTGACGTAACCTGAATACATTTTATTTCCTAACTTGGAAAAAGTCAACGGCATCAGAGCCCTTTTCAGGGGGTAAGCTGTTCACAAGCTGTGCACAAGTCGCAAAAAGGGCGGCAACATTTCTTTTTTCTTAGCCTGCGGGTCGCCAACTCAAAACTGCCGACATTTTCACAAAACATGTCCTACAAGGATTCGGACTAGTTTTGGAAAATGCAGCGGCAGTTTTTCGTGCGAAAGTCCTCGGCTAAGAAAAAAGAAATGTTGCCGCCCTTTTCGCGACTTATTTGCCTCCGAATAACGCTTTCTTGCCGAGTTCCTCCTCGATCCTCAAGAGCTCGTTATATTTTGCCACGCGCTCGGTCCTGGAAAGAGATCCAGTTTTGATCTGGCCAACTCCGGTTCCGACGGCAAAATCGGCGATAGTCACGTCTTCGGTTTCGCCGGAGCGGTGTGAGATTATAGAAGTGTAATTTGCTTTCTTTGCGAGGTTTATCGCGCTCAAAGTCTCGCTTACAGTGCCGATCTGATTCAGCTTGATGAGTATGGAATTGGCCGATTGCTTCTCTATGCCCATGGAAAGCCTCTCTATGTTTGTAACGAATAGGTCATCGCCGACCAGCTGGCATTTGTCGCCGATTTTTTGTGTAAGGAGCTTCCAGCCATCCCAATCATCCTCGGATAAGCCGTCTTCTATGGAAATGATGGGGTACTTATCTATCAACTCTTCATACCAGCTCACCATTTGCTGTGCAGAAAGAGTCTTGTTGTCTCGAACGAGAGTATAAGAGCCATCTTTGTAAAGTTCGGTAGCCGCTACGTCGAGCGCCAATGAGACCTGCTTGCCGATTTCATAACCAGCTTTAGTTATAGCTTCCAAAGCCATTTGGATACCGGCTTCATTGGAAGGAAGCGCTGGAGCGAATCCGCCTTCATCGCCGACAGTCGTTGCCAGCTTTTTTTCGCCTAGGATTTTCTTCAAGCTATGGAATATTTCCGTGCCGGCTCGCAACGCTTCTTTGAAGCTCTTGAATCCGTGCGGCACGATCATTATTTCCTGAATATCCGCGGAATTTTCTGCATGCTTGCCGCCATTCAAGATATTCATCATCGGGACTGGCAAGCTCATCTCATATTTTTTGTTCGAACCCTTTATTTTCTTGGCTGAAGCGTTAGCGATTTTATTGAAGTAAACATAAAGAGGCTTTTTCATGCTTTTTGCGCTGGCATGGGCGAAAGCCAGAGAAACTCCTAGGATGGCATTCGCGCCGAGCATGCTCTTATTGTTAGTTCCATCGAGCTCGATGAGCTTGGCATCAAGCTTCTGTTGGTCAAATTCCTTGCCTTTAATAGCTTTGAATATGATGGTATTAACATTATTTACGGCTTTGAGCACGCCCTTGCCGCCATATCTCTCCTTATCGCCATCTCGAAGCTCGATGGCTTCGTGGCTGCCAGTAGAAGCACCGCTGGGCACTGCCGCTCGGCCGAATGATTTGTCTGATAAAACCAGATCTACTTCAATTGTCGGATTGCCTCGGGAATCCAGTATTTCGCGCGCATGGACCGATTTGATTTTTGCCATTTATGTATGCTTACTTTGCTTTTAATTTATCTGCTCATTATAGGGATTTTGGGGGGAAATGCAAAAAAGGCAATTAAAAAAGCCGCACTCCTTGTTCGTGCGGCCTTCGAATGGGTCGCTGATTCACTTTGCTTTGATGCTGACGATCTCGTAAGTGTCCGTAACGAGATTCGTAAGGATTTCTCTGCAAGCTTCATCTGTGATTTCGCGGGCACAGTCTTCGTTGTTTGCTGTGATTGTAATCACGTGGCACGCACCAATTCTGATGCCTGTTACCGCGCTAAATCCTTGTTGATGGAGGGCGGCGAGCACTACTGGCTCTTCGGGTTTGAGGCAGTCGCGTTTTCTCATTAAGTGTACAGTTGCTTGGAACTCTGGCATATTTCCTTTCGTTAAGTTTTAAATTGTTGCGCCAGAAATTAATATTTCCAGCCCTCTGATTACCCCCGAAACTTCCAAAGTGATCTTACCTGATTTCTTGAAAGCATCGGATGGCTCTGGTACCGACTCCGGAGAGCATGGTACGTGAATGAAGATCCAAGGGATCTCAATGAAGGCTTCATCACGAAGCTGTGCCAAGCGCAACTGATACATGAGATGGTTGCAGCAGAATGCGCTAGGCTTGTGAGATTCTGAGGCATCCAACCCCATTTTAGCGCAGTTTTCTTTGAAACTGGCAATATTCCAAACTCCTACATCCAATTCTAGAAGTTCGCCATAAGGACGCATAATGTCGACACGGCTCCAGTTTTGGTTGACGGTGCAATATTTTGCGCTATACACGCGGTTCACTGCAACGTTCTCTGTCTGCAGACCGATTATTTCAGACCCCATGCCTAGGCAAATGATACAGCTTGCGTCCATGTGCTCCGCTGTTTCTAAGAGATAGGTACCCCTATCATCTCGCGGTATCATCGCCTGGAAGATTTCCGCATGGATCCGATAACCTGATAAGACCTTTCCATTGAGCTTGTTCGCGACCAGCTCTGTCGTGTTGGCTGGGTAGTCGCCAAAAGGCGAGAAAGCGGACAAAATTATAGTTTTCATAAAGCAATCTAGCTATAGATTACTGATTATTGGCGAAATGGCAAGCTATTCTTGTTATTTTAAGATTTTAAGGTATTATATTTTTCAGATGGTCAACAAAACAAAATGAAGGGAAACTTATGCCAGATAAACCAATGACTTATGCTAGTACGGGTGTTAGCTATGACTCTATGGATCCGTTCAAACGCGCTTGCCAAAAGAGGGCTGCTCGTACTGCAAATAATGCCAGTCGGCTCGGCGTTGAGCCGTTAGAATGGACGCGTGGCGAAAGCGTCTATGTAGTCAGGCTACGGTGGGGACAGACGGCTCCTTTATATATTGGTCACGTAGAAGAGGGTCTTGGAACCAAGAACCTTGTCGCCAATGCCTATCGGCAGTTAAGGATTGCCAAGAAGCTCCAGGAAATAACCGGCAAGACCTATTATGACCAAATCGCCCAATGCACTGTGGCCACGATCGTCAATGATATGGCTACCTTGAACATCAAACCAGTTGGCATTGCCATGCACGCGGCCGCTGGCAGCTCCGAATGCTTCGCGGACGAAGCTCGAAATGCTGACTTGATCGAAGGTTGGGGGAATGTTTGTGATATCGCTAGAGCCATTTGGGACGGAGGCGAGACCCCGACGCTGAAAGGGTTGATTGATCCGGATGGAATTGTTCTCGCTGGATCATCTTGGGGAGTCTCTGACGTGATTTTCAATCCTGCGAACATCCAGAACGAAGATGTTATTGTGTTCCTGGAAAGTTCTGGGATTCACGCTAATGGCTTGACTCTTGCGAGAAGCATCGCCGACAAATTACCGAATGGGTACGCGACCCTGCTTCCCGACGGCCGCATGTATGGCGAGGTTCTCCTCGAGCCTACGCATATATATTCTGACTTCGTCGAAGACTGCGAGAGGTACGGAGTGGAAATTCATTACGCAGTCAATATCACCGGACACGGATGGAGGAAGCTTATGCGCGCAGAACAGCTCTTCACTTATTCGATCAATGAATTGCCTCCATCATTACATATCTTCCCGTTCATTCAAGAGTATGGCCTAGTGACAAATGAGGAAGCCTACGGTAATCTGAATATGGGTGCCGGCTACGCCTTTTTTATGAGGGAATCATCTTGGCTTCAATTGGTAGACACGTACAACGTAAACGGTTATGACAAGAAAAGTCGTTTTCGTCCGCACAAAGTTGGCCGCGTCCTTGCTTCACAGGAGAAAAGAGTAGTTATTATTCCTGTAAAGGATTCCAAAGGCAACACTCTTGAGTTCAAAGCTGATTCGCTTGCTGTTCGGTGAAATTCAGCCACAGCCTTGTTAACCTGTTATCGACATCCCCACTGCTTTTGCAATATCGCGGTGGGGATTTTATATTCACAAGATGTCTTATTATCGCCATGTTATAATCATTCCATGCCCGACCCAAAAGAACTTTCCCAATTATTAGAAGGCGATGTCGATGTTTCGAGTGGAGCGCTCGATGCCGCCAGTCACGATGCCAGTATTTTCGAAGTCAGGCCCAAGGTTGTCGTTCGTCCCAAGAATACAGAAGATGTGAAGAAGCTGGTCAGATATGTGAATGAGCATGCGGGCACTAGCCTGACCGCGCGCTCGGCTGGGACCGATATGAGCGGTGGGCCCTTGAGCGAGTCCATCGTTGCCGAGTTTACAAAATATTTTACGAATATAAAAGAGGTTTGTGATGGCTGTGCCATTACCGAGCCGGGCGTCTATTATAGAGACTTCGACAAAGCTACCAAGGCCAAAGATGGCCAGATCATGCCTAGCTACCCGGCTTCTAGAGAACTTTTTACCGTGGGTGGAATAGTTTCGAATAATTCTGGCGGCGAGAAGACATTGACCTATGGCAAGACCGAGAGGTATGTTAGGCGCTTGAAGGTAGTGCTCTCCGATGGCAATGAATATGAATTCAAGCCGCTCAATATGAATGAGCTCGAGGAAAAGAAGAATCAGCAGAACTTCGAAGGGGAACTGTATAGGAATATGCACAAGCTTATTTCCGATAATTATGATGTGTTGAGCCGCGCCAAGCCCATAGTTTCCAAGAATTCTTGCGGTTACTATCTTTGGAATGTCTGGAATAAAGAGGCTGGCACATTCGACTTGACCAAGCTCATAACTGGTTCGCAGGGAACTCTCGCCATGGTCACCGAGATAGAATTTGGCCTGATCAAGCCCAAGCCTTATTCGCGCCTGCTCGTTATCTTTTTGAAAGATATCAATCTCTTGGCTGATACCGCGACCCATATCTTGAATTTCAAGCCGGAAAGCTTCGAATCATACGATGACCATACGTTCAAGATCGCGGTAAAATTCTTGCCGCAGCTCATGAGGCAGATGGGCGGCAATCTCGTCACTCTCGGCCTGGAATTCCTGCCAGAGCTCATGGCAGTCTTGGAAGGCGGTGTGCCGAAGATGGTCCTCATGGCGGAATTTACCGGTGACAGCGCCGAAGAGGCGGTGGAGAAAGCCGAGAAGGCCAGGGAATCTATAAAAGATCTTCATGAAAAATCAAAAGTGACCAAGACTTCCCGCGATGCCAACAAATATTGGGTCATCCGCCGCGAAAGCTTCAACATGCTTCGCCACCACGTCAAGGAATTGCGCACAGCGCCCTTCATCGACGACTTCGCTGTCATCCCCGAGAAGCTGCCGGAATTCTTGCCGAGGCTATACAAGATCCTCGACCAATACGACATTACCTACACCATCGCAGGCCACATCGGCGACGGCAATTTCCACATCATCCCTCTTATGGATCTGCATCTGGAAAAGTCGCATGACATTATCAAAGAGCTTTCGGTCAAAGTCTATGAGCTCATCCATGAATTCCGCGGCACTATCACTGCCGAGCACAATGACGGCATGATCCGCACGCCTTTCATCAAGATGCAGTACGGCGAAGAAGTCTACAAGCTCTTCGAAGAGACCAAGAAAATCTGGGATCCCAAGAACATCTTCAATCCTGGCAAGAAAGTTGGCGGAACTCTCGAGTATGCCTTCAGTCATATCGTAAAATGAGTGTCATGCCGGCGAAGGCCGGCATCCAGAAGCACTTTTAATAGTAATGACCACATGCATCAGTTGCATTGGGTAATCATTTCAAGCTAAGCTAAATGCTTCTGGACCCCGGCCTTCGCCGGGGTGACATAAAAATATGAAAAAAGAAACCTCTTGGGATAAAGTCGCCGAATGGTACGACGATCTCATCGAACAGTCGCCTGATTCCTTCCAAGCCAAAGTCATATTGCCCAACCTGTTGAGGATACTGGATTTGAAGAAAGGTATGAGCGTCCTCGATGTTGCCTGCGGGCAAGGTTATTTTGCTCGCGCATTCCATGAAAAAGGAGCTACTGTTTCGGGCATAGATATTTCCAAGGAATTGATAGAATTGTCAAAGAAGCATTCGCCAAAGGAGATAAGTTATCAGGTTTCGGCTGCCGACCTATTGGAGGAGGTCCGACCTCCTCTGGGTCAATTAGACATTGTCACAATCGTCCTTGCCCTGCAGAACATAGAAAATCTCTCTGGCACCCTTCTGCAATGCTTCAAAGCGCTAAAACCAGGCGGAAGGATAATCGTGGTAATAAATCATCCCGCATTTCGAATACCGAAAAGGTCATCATGGGGCTGGGATGAAAAAGAGAGCAAGCAGTATCGGCGCATAGATGCCTACATGTCAGATGAAAAGATCGAGATAGACATGAAGCCTGGCGAAGAGATGGTTTCGAAGAAAGCATTCACCGTCTCTTTTCATAGGCCTTTGCAGGTTTACTTCAAGGCTTTGAATAAAGCAGGTTTTGCTGTCACTCGGCTCGAAGAATGGATATCTCACAAATCCAGCCAGCCAGGGCCGCGAAGCGCTGAAGAGGATAGGACCAGAAAAGAAATACCCATGTTCCTTTGCATCGAAGCCAGGAAATAATGCTAAAACATCAGCATCATGCTAATTTGTATCCTTGATCATTAGTGATGGCACAACAGCCACTAGAGAGATAATTCCAACGATGATGAATAAGTATTGATCAGTCGTAAATAGAAGTCCGATAAGTGTAATTAATGGTGCGATGAAGTATGCAACTGGCCTCGTGATGCGGAATACGCCAAGCGCAGCTGCGTCGCGCGGCGATACCGTCTTGAAGAAATATGTTTCCATCATTACTTCCGCCGAAGCCGCGCCTACGCGTGTGATGAAAAGGACTAATGCCCACAGAGCCACATTCGGTATCGTGATATAGCTCAAAAATATCGTTGCTAGTCCCATCAGAGCGAAACCAAGCGCCATGATCTCCTTCTCGCCATATCTCTCATCCGCTAGCTTGCCCAGAGGGTACTGGATGAGCGGAAATGGCAGCAGCATGATCGTGAGGATGATGCCGATATCCAGCCAACTGAAGCCCATGACCCTATTCAAGTAAAGAGGGCTGTAGACCACCATCCAGGCGTAGAAGATTTGCAGGATTA
>CAZKSQ010000038.1:0-7247 GCA_964555555.1 uncultured Candidatus Saccharibacteria bacterium
AATTGAACCACATGTTCCACCGCTTGTGCAAGTCCCCGTCTATTTCTTTGAGTTTCAACCTTGCGGTCGTACTACCCAGGCGGATCTCTTAACGCGTTAGCTAAGCCTCGAGGAGGGTCGATACTCCTCAAAGCGAGAGATCATCGTTTAGGGCGTGGACTACTGGGGTATCTAATCCCATTCGCGACCCACGCTTTCGTGTTTCAGCGTCAGTAATGGACCAGTCTTCTGCCTTCGCTTTTGGTGTTCCCCATGATATCAACGCATTTCACCGCTACACCATGAGTTCCGAAGACCCCTTCCATACTCGAGCTGTGCCGTTTCTCTTGCACGCCCTCGGTTGAGCCGAGGAATTTTACAAGAGACTAACACTGCCGCCTACACACCCTTTACGCCCAATAATTCCGGATAACGCTCGAAGCACTCGTATTACCGCTGCTGCTGGCACGAGTTTAGCAACTTCTTATTCTCCAGGTACAATCAATAACTTTTTCCCTGGCAAAAGGAGTTTACATGCCGAAGCACTTCATCCTCCACGCGGCGTCGCTCCGTCAGACTTTCGTCCATTGCGGAAGATTCTCGACTGCAGCCACCCGTAGGTGTATGGGCCGTGTCTCAGTCCCATCGGTGGGGTATAGCCTCTCAGCTCCCCTAGGCGTCATAGGCTTGGTAGGCCATTACCCTACCAACTACCTGATACCGATCAAGCCCTTCTCCGAGCGACCAATAAATTAATATTGACTTTGCTCTTGCGAGATTATCAGGAATTACCTAACCTTTCGGCTAGCTATGCCTGACTCGGAGGAAGATACTTAACTATTACTACCTCGTCTGCCGGTTGCCCAACACTCTGCCTTCGAACATTTCGAGGACACAGTGTTGGACCCCCTTGACTTGCATGCCTTATCCACGCCGCCAGCGTTCATCCTGAGCTAGGATCAAACTCTTAACTATAAATGAACGGAACAAAATAGAATACACTATTTTTTATTTTCATTTCTCTATGCGTTTTAACGCATCGAACAGTTTTGGTTTACCTTAGCTCTTTGAAATTTATATTGGAATATAACTTTTACTTGCACTGCCATTCCATCGCTCCAATAAGAGCAAATGATGACAATTTTTACGTTCTCTATTTGCATTTTCAAAGTACCCCGCTGTCTTCAGTCCGTTTTTGAAGAATAATCCAAAACTACTGTGCTTTTCACAGCGCAGATATCATCTTACTTGAGACAGGAATAAAGTCAAGTTCTATCAAAACCGATCTTTCCTTTTGGCTTTAATGGCTGATCTAACAATTTCTCTATAAGTCTATAAATACCATTGATATGCTTGTTTTGGATTTTCTGTTCACGTTCCAATTCTTCGATTTTGTATACCATTTCCTTGTTTGAAGCCAGAATTTCACGAATTTTAATAAAGGCTCGGATTATTAAAATGTTTACCTGTACAGCTTGTCTACTCTTGAGTACTGACGAGAGCATTGAAACACCGTGCTCGGTAAATACATATGGTAAGTGACGACTACCTCCCCAACTTGATCTTGCAAATTGCAATATCAAGTTTTCATATTCTTCTTTTGTAAGTTGAAACATAAAATCAATTGGGAACCTCTCAATGTTGCGACGTACTGCCAGATTCAAATTTCCAGTAGTAACACCATAAAGCTCCGCCAAATCCGCATCTAACATGACTTTTTGTCCGCGAATCAACAGGATTTTACTACCAATATTTTCAATCGGGATTACAGACATTTCTTTCTTTGAAATCGTTTTTGGCATGGGCAATATTATAGCAGAAAGCTGGTCACAATTTGTGACCAGCTCTACGCCAACAATATTGAATACTGATTTTCGGTGTTTTGTAGATATTTTTTAGTTAAGGAATCTGGTTATATTTCATCGACTTTTGCAAAATTATTGCGCTCACAAATATCAAAATATCAACTAATAATACATATAAAGTTAGACCTTGTAAGCCAGAAAAGAGCATACTGATAGCAGAAATTGCAGAAAATATCATGGCAATATTTATTCCAAATTTCTTATTTTTCAATACGGCCAAGATAGAAATAATATATGCTAAAATAAAAATTAGGTTTAGTACTCCAATATTGAGAAAAGTATAAATGATAGCTTGAGGAATCTGTTTTATCATTGATAGGTAAAATACATATCCCAAAACAAATACTTGAATAATCTGCGACAGAACGAGAATGCTACGGCTAATTAAAATTGTGTTTGAGTTATTCATATGTTTATTATAACAACTCTCTTCATTTCTTTCTAGACGCCTGCCACCTTTCGAGCGTGACCAACAGCGGTGAACCGATACAGACCGATGAATAGGTGCCGGCGGCGATGCCAATAATAAGGGCAAGAGAGAAATGCTGGGTAGATGCGCCACCGACAAAATAGAGCACAATAAGAGCAATAAGTGTAGTTAAGGATGTGTTAATTGAACGCGTAAGTGTCTGACTAACGCTTTCACCTACGATTTGCAGGAATGGTTTCTTGCCATTTGAAAGCTTGAGATTTTCGCGGACCCGATCGAAAACGACAATAGTATTGTGCACGGAAAAACCGAGAACGACCAGAATGGCAGTGACGAACAAAGTATCCACTTCATAGCCGGCAAAATGACCTAGGATGGAAAAAGCTCCTAGAGGGATGATGACGTCATGCGCCAATGCGACGATGGCCACCAGCCCGTATTTCCAGGAAGAGACCGGCTCGGAGACTTTTCGGAATGCGAAGGTTATGTACAAGACGATGCCGATAATGACCAGGCCGATAGAGACATATGCGCTTCTCAAGGCTTCGCTGCCCAGTACCGGACCGACGGAATCGAAGGTCTTTTCTACTGCTTGCGCGGTTCCATTCAAGGAAAGAGATTTTGTGACAGCCTCATGCTCATCTTGGCTGATCGGCTTCATTCGAACTATGTATTCATTACTGCCGCTCGCGCGAACAGAGACGTTGGGGTCCGTGGAACTAAGAGCCTGCGTCAATTGAGCCTGATCTGGCAAGCCGTTTGGATACACAACATCTATCAATGTGCCTCCGGTAAAGTCTATGCCGGGATTCAGTTTCCAAGCAATGAGAGAAGCAACTGAAAGCAAAACCAATATGATTGATAGTCCGTAGAATATTTTTCTGTTATTTACAATCCACATGTTTTTTCAAGAAGTTAGAATTTTGAATTTAGAATTTAGATTTAAATCCGTTGCTTATAAGAAATGTCGCCAGCTTGCTTTCCTTCTGCGGCGCTACGGCATACAGGAACAGCCTTGAAGCTGTAATCGCCGTGAACATTGAGACTAATACACCAATAACGAAGACCAAAGCGAATCCGGTTATGACAGACGTACTACCAAAATAATAAAGGATCGCGCCGGTAATGATGCTGGAAACATTGGAATCACGAATAGATGTCCAAGCGCGAGCAAAACCTTCATGCATAGCATCGAAGGTGCCGCGGCCGCGAGCAAGCTCTTCTTTCATTCTTTCAAAGATAAGGATGTTTGCATCCACTGCCATGCCGATAGTGATAATGAAACCGGCGATGCCGGCTGCCGTTAGGGTCACTGGGATAAATTTGAATAAAGCCAGCATGATGGCGGTGTAGACACCTAGAGCAATGACAGCGACGAGTCCAGGCAAACGGTACCACACGACCAAGAATGCGCTTATGAGGATAAAGGCGATGATGCCCGCGCGTATTCCGCCGTTCACGGCCGCAGCGCCAAGCGTAGGGCCGATAGTCTGCGTAGAGATGAGCGTTATCGGCACCGGCAATGCTCCATAATTCAAGTCTCGAACCAGCTTTGAGGCGGTGTCATTCGTAAAGTTGCCGGAGATCTGGCCCTGGCCGTCGGTTATGACGTCTTGAATCACTGGCACGGAGATCGGAGTGCCATCCAGGAAAATGCCGAGATAGTCGCCGATATGCTCTTTGGTAATTTTTGCAAAAAGATCCTTGCCTTCGCTGGTGAATATTAATCCGACCAAGGGCTGGTTCGTGCTTTGATTGAACTCTAGCGATGCCTTGCTGACCATACGGCCCGTCAAACCTGTCGGCTGGAATAAAGCCAAATATGCGGCTTGCTGGGTAGTAGTGCTTTCATTCGAAACCGTAGTCGAAGCCTGAAACGCTTGATATTCTTTGGCACTGACGATCTTAAATTCGAGAGATGGTGTGGCACCTATGGATTGTGCGGCTTCCTGAACATCTGTCACACCAGGCAATTCGACAATAAGCTTATGTGAATTGTTGCTATCACTGAACGAGCTCTGCTCGACTTGGACCAAAGGTTCGCTAACACCAAAAGTATTCACGCGGCGCTCCACGACATCTCGCAGAGACTTCATGGCGTCACCAACACTGGCTGGATCAATTTTCGAAACGTCGGCTTGGTAAACGAGGTGGCTGCCGCCAGAAAGATCTAGGCCCAGATGGAAAGGCTCAAAGCCGATCCAGCTTCCTGGAAACTGCGAGATATAGCAAATATAAGCGACCGCGACCGCAAAAATAAGCAAATAGGCGGCTTTTATGCGGTGCTTGAACATGGATGCTATTGTACAGTTTTTTTATCTGCGCGCAACTCGAATCCAAAATCGCAGTAGAAACTAAACTCCTTGCCTAGAAAGCAGAGCTCTGATCGTCTGCAAAGCAATGCGAATATCTAACCCTAGAGAACGATTTTTGATGTAATAGAGATCGTAGGAAAGTTTTTCGCGAGTATCGTCCACCGCTACAGCATGATGCGGATGCGCCCGATGATATATTTGAGCCCAGCCGGAAAGGCCCGGCTTGATGAGATGCCTAACATTGTAATATGGAACTTTTTCCTCATAGACCTTGACTAGTGCAGGAAGTTCTGGACGAGGGCCTATTAATGATTGGTCGCCTTTTATCACACTCCAGAGTTGCGGCAATTCATCGATCCTAGTAAGGCGCGTGAACTTGCCGACCTTGGTAACCTTTAGCTTGGTCTTGCCGGTATCTATATTGTAGACGCCGCCATCATCGGCTGACATGCTTCGAAATTTCATCATGCGGAACAGCTTTCCATTTTTGCCGACCCTTTCCTGTTTTATGAAGATTTTACCTCTATCTTCCATTTTTATAGCAATAAAGATAAATGGGTATGCGATTAGCGAAATAATGCCAAGTATTCCAGCAACAACTATATCCATCAATCTCTTCAATGAGTCGTATACCCTCCTGCTGCCGAGACTAGAGGCTGCGTTTTCAACCAGCCATTTCTCACCTACCAATGATACAGGTATGCGGTCAAAAATGCTTTCATAGAATTTACTGGCATCTATTATCTGTACACCAGAAAAGATGAGCGAATACAAAAAAGGCATAGTGGACTCGATGATCTGATTATGGAGATCCGCAATGATTATCTGGATATCTTCATCCTTTACTGTCCTATCGATGATTTTTATCGTTTCCTCGATTGTGGCGGCGGGAATTATCTTTTCCTTGAATGTGATGCCGTAGCTTTGATTTTTATCCACTTCTTCGAATAGATCTTCTATGTCAGGTCCCGAACCTAAAAGCAGCGCCGCTTGGCTGCGCGTTGTGCTAAATACTGGGAACATTATTCGGCGCCAAACAATGAGTAGTAATGTTGATATCACGAAGTAAATAAAAAGATTGGCTTTAGGAGCAATGAATACCGGTGCAAAATAGAAGAAAGCAACACCTAGCACAGCATTCACGATCTGAACTTTTATGAGCAGACCCTCAAAACCGCCGCGCATAAAATATGACTGCTTGTCATAAAGTCCGCCGCTATAGCTCACTATCAAGAACAATATGAATAAGATCGAAAATGACGGCACGTGTATGGCAAGAAAGGCGCGCGAAGGCAATTCGCCATAGCGGATAGTAAGCGTCAATATCAAAGAGACTATATACGCGACCAAGTCGCCCGCAACAAGCATAAAAATCGCCTTGAAACTTGAAATTTTCATTAATTGCAACAATACCACACTTTGTATGTTACATCAAGACGTATTGCTAGAATACGCCCAAAATGCTACTTTTATAGCATGAAAATCCTATACGTCATCACCAAGTCCAACTGGGGCGGAGCCCAGAAACACGTCTATGACTTGGCAGTAGGAATGAAAGAAAAAGGCCACACCACAGTCGTAGCTTTGGGAGGCGATGGCATACTAAGGAAGCATCTAGAAGACGCCGGAATCAAGACTCATACCATAACCAAGCTCACAAGAGACATGTCTTTGGCAAAAGACTCCGGTTCTTTCTGGGATATTTACAAGATCATCAAAAGGGAGAGGCCTGACGTGCTTCATTTGCACAGCCCAAAGGCTGCAGGGCTTGGCGCTTTGGCAGGCAGAATGTTGCGGGCCAAAAAGATCGTTTATACTGTCCATGGCTGGACCTTCAACGAAGACCGGCCTATGGTTCAAAAAGGTATGATTGCATTTTTTTCATGGTTAACCGTCATCCTTTGTCACAAAACGATTTTGTTGTCGGAACGCGAATACAATCAAGCGCTTCTCTTTCCTAAAGTGAAAGCTAAGCTGGTCCTGATCACTCCTGGAATGAGGCAGCCGGTATTCATGTCGATAGATGGAGCCAAACAATTCATCGGCAAGATGGCAAATATTGACCTGGCGGAGTTGGGCAAGAAGATGATAATAGGAACAATAGCGGAATTACATGCCAACAAAGGCTTGAGTTATCTAATAAAAGCTATGGAGCAGATCAGGGAAACCCATCCCAATACCCTTTGCGTGATCTTGGGCGATGGCGAAGAAAAAGAAAAGCTGGCTGCGATGATAGCTTCGGCGAAGCTGGAAGACAACGTGAAGCTTCTCGGCTACATCGAAGACGCCTCCCATTATCTCAAAGCTCTGAATATCTTCATCCTGCCATCGCTCAAAGAAGGCTTGCCCTATGCCCTGCTCGAAGCTGGCTTCGCTTCCCTGCCGGTCATTTCCACGACTGTGGGAGGCATTCCCGAGATCGTTGAGGACATGAAATCGGGCGTTTTGGTCCAGCCTAAAAACAGCAAGGAACTGGCGCACTCAATCTCATTTATGATCGAGCACCCGGTTATGCGGAGACAATATGGCACGGCGCTAAGAGATGCTGTCATGCAAAAATTCTCATTGCAGAAAATGATCGATTCGGTGGAGGAACTTTATTTGTGTCATTCCCGCGAAGGCGGGAATCCAGGATTAAACTCAAATGTCAAATTTCCA
>CAZKSQ010000039.1:0-7146 GCA_964555555.1 uncultured Candidatus Saccharibacteria bacterium
GGCATTTTCACAAAACATGTCCTACAAGGATTCGGACTAGTTTTGGAAAATGCAACCGTAGTTCTTTTGTGCGAGGGGTCCTCGGCAAAGGAAAATCATTTCGCGCCTCCCTGATTGAGTTTTACTCGCATTCAAGGCCTTGGGAATTCCGTGGTTAACTCATTGGAACTGTAAAAAGCGCCTGCCAAACTGCCGAAACTGTAAGTCGTAGTGCCGATATCGATCTCTGCTCCGCCGGATTGAGGGTTTGAATTAGGATTTGAATTGCCGAAACCGATATTACAGAGCGTGGCAATGACATCAGGTCGATTATCGATAGTGTAACCAGCCTTTTGCCATTGATTTTCGATCTCTTTGATCATGAGTGCCAGATAAAGATAGGAATAGGAGCGATCATGGGGGTCGGTCAGGCGAGCGAAGCGCTCCGTGTCGTGATCGCTAGTGTTGAAATCGAGCAAATGCCCATAGTCCAGTCCCAAGTACCAAACTGACTGGGGATTTTTGAGATTGACCTCGATCTGCTTGGCGGTATCTTGCTTTATGCCCATGACGCCCCAGGAAAATTGGGATTGCACAGCCAAGATCTTCAGAGGGGCGAAGATTTGCTTGAATAATTCACGGTTGGAGTGAAAGAGCCGCAATTGTTCGACGACGAGATGGTCTACGATGATCCGCGCCGGAACGCCTGTCTTTGTGGAGGCTGAATCGATGGAGTCTCTGTCTTTTATTATAGCTTGCTTGAGAGTTTGCCACTCTTCGCCTTGCTGCCAAGATGGGGAAATGCTGGTCGAGCTGGCATTATTCGCAGATTGGACGAAGCTGTAGCCCGGATAAGCATTTGCGGCGCTAGCGGCTTGGTTCTTGAAGTAATCATGCTGGTTGTCTATTATTCCCGGTGTTTTGGTGAATCCGAATTGCACAGCGAAATAGACGGCGACTAGCGCAAAGCCGATGAGAGCGAAAATATAGACGATGATCTGAAAGATTTTGCGAAACATAAAATGATAATATCACAGCAAACTGAAATTTATTTATTTTTCTATTTCCGACATAATTCTTTTTGCTTGCCTAGTGTTGACGAAAGAAAAATGGGAGTACAATTATTTTATGGCAAATGAAATCATCATAAATAGTCCGAATAAAAATTTTGAATCGATCAAAAAGATCGATGAGAACGGCGTGGAATATTGGACGGCGAGGGAACTCATGGAAATTCTCGGGTATTCTCTCTGGCAAAATTTTGAGTCAGTGATAAAAAAGGCAAAACAAAGCTGTATGAATAGCAGACAATTTCCACAGGACCATTTTATTGATATCAATAAAATGGTCAAAATCGGCTCAAATACTATGCGAAAAGTGCAAGATTACAGGCTTGATCGCTTTGCGTGCTATTTGATTGCCCAGAACGGCGATCCTGATAAATCCTCTATTGCTTTGGCACAAGCTTATTTTGCTGTTCAAACAAGAAAACAAGAAATAAATGACACATTGCCGGAAAATGAAAAACGACTGAAGCTGCGCGAAGATGTTGCTGATCAAAACAAGCAACTTTTCAGTACGGCAAAACGCGCCGGTGTTTCAAGGTTCGGCACTTTTAACGATGCCGGTTACAAGGGACTTTACATGATGCCCGTGAAAGATATCGAAAGAAAAAAGAATATTCCAAAAGGAGAACTACTGGATAGGTCTGGAGGTCAAGAACTGGCTGCCAATTACTTTCGGATCACCCAAACCGAAGCGAAGCTAAAAAGGGAGAACACAAAAGGCGATGTCGAATCCCAGAGAGCCCATTTTGAGATCGGCAAGAAGGTAAGGAATGCCATAAAAGATATGGGTGGCGAGATGCCGGAAAATTTGGCGCCAGAAAAGCATATTCGGATAGTAAAGAAAGAGGTTAAACTGCTAAAAACAGCCGTGTCTAGGAAGTCTTTGAAATAATATAGTGGCCATAACTGTGGACAGTGCCCCTATTGCTTATTCGGGGGGGGTGTTACTATTAGGCACAGTTAGAGTTGTGAATGGTGGAAATTTTGACATCATTTTTGGTGTTTTTACAAATCATATTACTAGTAACTAATTATTTATGAAAAAAATCATACTTGCTTGTTCGTTAACGCTTGCAATCGTCGCGGTGGCGGTTTTTGTGGGTCCGAGCTTGAGCGCTAGGGCGCAGACGTCAGGGGCGACAATATCTTTGGACGCCAATACGCCTACATCACAGACGGTCGCCTTCACAAATCCTACGGCCGGTACCTATCTTCAACTTCCAGTTTTGGTTTTCGACATAAATAATAGTACCAGCAATAACTTTGCCCTCCAGAACCTCAACGTGAGCTTTAGTGTGACTGGTCCGGGAACAATAACGGCTGCATATCTCTATAATGGTTCAAATCAGATAGCTTCAGCTCAAGTCCAAAATAACATAGCGCAGTTTACTGGCCTCCAGTACTATTCCAGCTCGAATATCTTGGCTTCCAATGGTGCTACAGCCTTTACGATCAAAGTAGATGTTCTCAACTCCACACTTACTGGCTCCGAATTGGTTGCTGCCGGAGTTGGCCCATCGAGCGTGACTCTGTACAACTATGGCGGTCCGGCATTAACTGGTGCGGCGGTGGGGAATACGGTAACGGTAGTGCCTCCGTCTGCACTTATAACGAATAATGGTAGGACGCTAAACTCTTCGGTTTCGGCCTCTCCATCTCCTGCCGCAACCACAAAATCTTACATTACGATTTTGTCTCCAAGTAGCGGAGAGAATATACCAGTCGGCCAACCATATCAGATCGCATGGCTCGATTCTGCTATAAGTAATATGAATGATTCTTTTACAATTTCACTTTTGAGCACTTCAGGAACTCAAATCATAGCTTCTAATGTTTCGGTTACTCAATTGCAGGGAGTAGGTAGTCGTTGCGATTCATCTTATGCTTGCCGATATACTTGGACACCCAGCGCCACCGTAAACAACGCTCAAATTGAGGTCGACGATTCTCATGGTAATTTGAACAGAAATGGATTGTTTAACGTCACAAATTCAGGCACCGTAACCTCTATTCCCGGCAACATCAGTGGCTCTCCTATGCCAACGACCCCTCCGACAGCAGTAGGCACGCCTGTCTCGAATAACTGCTACTGGTACAGCAGGAACCTAACCATAGGTTCTCGAGGCGATGATGTTACCGCTTTGCAGCAGGAGTTGATAGCAAACGGCTTCGATATCCCGCTGATTTCTTCTGGCCAAGCAACCTATGGCTACTTCGGTCCTTCTACAGCTGCGGCTGCGGCAAGGTTCCAGGGCATTAGGAGCATTTCACCGACGGGATATATTGGACCTCAAACCAGGGCATATTTGAATACTTGCCCGAGTGCGCCTGCTAGAACTGCGTCAGCTTCGATTACAAATAATGCAACGACCGTAACATGCCCAGTAGGTTATATCTGTAATCCGACGACAACCCCTTCACCTTCGACTTCACCTCAACCAACTACGTACATTTGTCCTATCGGCTATATTTGTAATCCAATAAGTTCTAGTGGACAATCAGCAATTACGCTGGTTTCTCCAAATGGTGGTGAGTCTGTTGCTGTTGGAGAATCTTTGGGTGTGATTTGGAATTCTGTGACACCCACTCAACCGGTTGACGTGAGGGTTTTTGATTCAAATGGACAAACAGTTTTGGTCGCAAAAAATATAACTCCAGCAAATAGTACAGCTCAATCTATTGGCTTCGCAACAAATAACGGGTCGGTTTCTGTCGGCAAATATACTGCGCAAGTTTGTCTTGCTGGTACCAGTATTTGCGATAGTAGCAACTCTACATTTAATGTCATTCCTCCAGTTAGCGGGGTTTCTCCTAACATCAGCCTAGTCGGACCTCAGCCGACTTCAGTTGGATCTCTTGTAACTGTTTGGTTGAGTAATGCTGGTAGATCTGGAAATATAGTTCTTACAACAGCCGATGGTTCAAAGACATGGACAGATGGTTATGCAACTGATGTCAGCACTCTAGGCGGTTTTGCACAGTATGATGGTACAAAATTGAGCTTTACCATTCCAAGCACGATAGGCCGCGGAGTTAATCCGGGTTGGTGGAATGAGCCGATAGTAGCTGTTACATCAGGTACTTACAAGTTATACGTTTCTGCTCTTGATGCAAACAATAATTTCATCAAAAGCAATGTTGTAGACCTGCAAATTGGTACACAGTCTTCTATTACTAACTGTCCTACTGGCTACATCTGCAACCCGACTGCGACAGTCTCTCCTTCACCTTCACCGACAACTGCTCCTACAACCTGTCCTGCTGGATTCACTTGCGCTCCTACAGCCCAAACCATAATGGCTGGTGCGCCGAATATAACTTATGTTACGACGCTTATTCCTAGCGGTTCAGCGACAGTGTATGGCTCGAATTTTGGCCAGAATTCTAGGACGATAGTAGATGGAAATCTTGGCAACCTCATTATTCCGAACTCGTTCTCATCTAACTACCTAGTCTTCTCAGTTCCGCCTTCTGTTGGAACTTCGAATAGTTCCGCTGGTCACGCGATTCAGGTTTTTGATAGCAGTGCATCAGTACAATACAGCAACATCTATACTGCTTATGTTGCGACGCCATCGCCTTCAGTTTCGCCTTCTCCGACTTATAGCCCGGTGCCTAGCTATTCACCGACACCGAGTTATTCGCCGTCCCCGACTTACACTCCTCCTCCTGTGTATACTCCGACGCCTACGTATAGTCCGAGTCCCTCGCTGTCACCTGTTACCGCAATGCCAACTGCAAGCCTAACAATTCAAGGGGGAAGCAACTATACATTCAATGTAGGGCAGACAGCGACTTACGCTTGGAATTCAACTAATGCCGACACGTTCTCTTCCACGTACACTTCGAACAATCCGACCAAGTGCGGATCGGGTACTTGGACAGCGAATACCGCTAATGGCAGTGTTAGCAATGTGATGACCAGCAATTACTCTGGTTGCAGTTGGACTGTTATTTACACAGCAACAAATAGCGCTACAGGACAATATAAGACGAGCACTGTAAACGTCAGTGTAAATCTCATGCCGTCATCCTCGCCATCTCCTTCTCCGCAGGCTTCGATAGATGGCAATGCCAGTACAGCTGCTTCTAACGATGCATTCGATGCAATGATGCAGTCATATTGTGCCTCTGGCGGACAGTATTGCCCAGCAGGCTACTAAACTTCGGTTTTTTGGTTAGAAAATCGCGCGGCCAGATATGTAGGTCGCGCGATTTGCGTTATGAATGGCGAAATTTGCGACTTTTATTTGCCTATGCTACTATTGTTTCCATGCGCGTACCACGCATTTTTAGTTCACATTATTAAAAACTATTAATAAATTTATCCCCCTGCTTTGGATATCTATCGTCAGTGCTCACGCACAGTGTTGGCGATAATATCCAAAGCTTGGGGCACTAAGCAAATAATATGGCAACAGCAGAGTTCAACCGCACCAAGCCGCACGTGAACGTCGGCACCATCGGTCACATCGACCATGGAAAGTCTACGCTCACCGCCGCTATTTTGGCCGTTCAAGCGAAAAAGGGTCTGGCCAAGACCAAGGCTTACGCCGACATTACCAAGGGTGGCACAGTCCGCGATCCGTCAAAGACCGTCACTATTTCTCTTGCTCACGTCGAATACGAGAGCGCAAAGAGGCACTATGCTCACATTGACGCCCCTGGACACGCCGACTATATCAAGAACATGATCACAGGCGCCGCCCAAATGGACGGTGCTATCTTGGTCGTGTCCGCAACTGACGGCGTCATGCCGCAAACCCGCGAGCACATCCTCCTTGCCCGACAAGTCGGCGTGCCGAAGGTTCTAGTTTTTCTCAACAAGTGCGACCTTGTCGAAGAAAAAGAGCTTATCGACCTCGTCGAAGAAGAAGTGCGTGAACTTCTAGACAAGTATCAGTTCGACGGCAAGACGGCCCCGGTTATTCGCGGTTCTGCTATCAAAGCTCTCGAAGGCGACCCAGAATGGTCCAAGAAGATCGACGAGCTCATGGATGCACTGGACAGCTATATTCCTGAACCTGTCCGTGAAGTTGATAAGCCTTTCCTAATGCCGATCGAGGATATCTTCTCCATCGAAGGCCGCGGCACAGTCGTTACTGGCCGTATCGAGCGCGGAAAGATCAAACTCAACGATGAGGTTGAGATTGTTGGTTTCCGTGATACTGCAAAATCAGTCGTTACAGGTATTGAAATGTTCAATAAGCAGCTCAAAGAGGGTATCGCAGGCGACAATGCCGGCGTACTACTCCGTGGTACTGCCAAGGATGACGTTTCCCGCGGCCAAGTGCTCGCCAAACCGGGTTCTGTGAAGCCACACACCGAGTTCGAAGCTGAAGTCTATATCTTGAAGAAAGAGGAAGGGGGTCGTCATACGCCATTCTTCGCCGGCTACAAGCCTCAGTTCTATATCCGCACCACAGACGTTACAGGCGAGGTTACTCTTCCGGAAAAGGTAGAGATGGTCATGCCGGGTGATACGGTTTCATTCAAGGTCAAGCTTGTTGCTCCGGTCGCTCTGGAAGCTCAAATGAGGTTTGCTATCCGCGAAGGAGGCAAGACGGTGGGTTCGGGGGTGGTTACGAAGGTAGTCGCGTAAATCCTTTATGCCAGACAAGAAACCAATCAAACATCATGAACCTGCTTCAGCTGAAAAAACGGTTGCCAAGAAACCTGCTCGTGCTCGAAAAGCGAAAGTCGCGGGCGCAGAAAGCGAATCGCCGCACCTCCGCATCCGTGTCCGAGCGTATGAACACAAGATTCTCGATGCTTCGCTCAAGCAGATTATGGACACCGCAACACGCTATGAAGCAGAGATTCATGGTCCAGTGCCTCTGCCTACCGAGATCAAGAAGTACACAGTCAACCGCTCGTCATTCATCGACAAGAACTCGCGCGAGCAGTTCGAGATGAGGGTTCACAAGAGGCTCATAGATATCGTGAATCCCAATCCGAAGGTCATCGAAGCGCTTCGAAACATGAGCTTGCCGTCCGGAGTCAATATAGATGTCAAAATGATGTAGAAAGACACTAATATGAAATTCATTCTAGGAAGAAAGCTGAATATGTCCCAAATCTACGACGAAAAAGGCGCGGC
>CAZKSQ010000040.1:0-6923 GCA_964555555.1 uncultured Candidatus Saccharibacteria bacterium
TGTGATAAAAATGTACCAAAGGCAAAGAACGGCGCAGATTCGAAAGCATGAAGCCGAGTGAGGCTAAAATGAGAATTAGCGCAATGATTTTCTTGAAGCCAAGCAGCTTGTTGAATAAAACCTTTCCTTGAAGCCATTTGAACAAGAAGACCGTGAAGAAAAGTGCGACCCAGAGAGTGATGAAACGGCCTGTATGCAAGGCTGTTTCCAATTCCTTGCCAGTTATGAGATTGCTAACTGACATTATGCCCAGGCCAAGACCGGAAAAAATGAAGGTGAGAGCTGTCGGCGAAAGTTCTCCTTTTGATGATTCACTGCCTTTCAGAGACCATTGGAGGAATAAATATGCCGCCAATATTATTATGACCCAGCGACCGTATTGATACGCATAATACGTCGGCAAATGCGTAGACACCAAACCGATGCGGGCGATCGTCTGCCAATAATATGGCGAGGCAATCTGATAGCAGGTATAAATCATTACTGGCAAAGAAACGACAAGCGTCACGGTGAAAATAGATGCGAGCTGGCGCACATTTTTCCACTGCTTCTTTATGAGTAAATAGATGAATAAGAGACCCAGAGTGATGCAAACAATCTGCCAAAGATAACTGTAGAGATAGAAAGTAAAAGCGCTTGCAATGACAAGCAATATTTGATTTCTTCGGCTATCCTTTTGCTTCAGCCAAAAGATGAGAGCCAATAGGAAAAACAAAAAAGAAGGGAAAACTACTTGCATAGCGACGGGACGCATTATAAGCCAATAGATTTCCAAGAATGAGATGATGCCGACACCAGCAGATAATGGCAGCGACAGATCGAACTCTCTGGCGATCAAGTATAGCAACAGTACGAGGATAATAGACCATATGAGGAAATTAAAAATAATCGCCGGAATTAATGATAAGCCCAATAAAACCGGTACGGCATTGATCCAGTCCGGCAGGAAGAAAGCTGGGGCCATGGCATTCCTATATTCCGCAAAGTAAGGATTGCCCAAAAAAGGATAGCCCTTCGATACATCCATAATGCGAGCATAATAATAGACGTCGTCGTCAACCACAGAAGGCGGAACTCCCTGCCAGCTATATCCAATTCTGTGCGCGATCAAAAACACTGACACAAGACATAAAATAACCGTTACAGCTATTAGGATAGAAATCGAAACCCTTGAAGAGATTTTTTTCATTTCTTTCTGGCCAGCACATACATGTTATCTCGCAGATTGATCGGAAAATATAGCTTTCCTAGCCAAGTATTCTCTATCAAAGCCGATAGCTTCTTCCAAATGCCAAGCTTCTGCCATCTATATAGGAAGTTGATGACATATTCGACCGTGAATTTCTTGCCGATGCAGCCGATCTCGATGACTTCAAAGCCGGAATTCTGGAGAAGCTTGCTTATGCTTTTGCGGTTGAAATAAAAAATATGCTCTGGAGGCACAAATAGGTGCCAGCGAGAGCCCATAACATGAGAATAAAAAGAACCGGAATCGGGGGTATTCACCGCAACCAGTCCGCCTGGCTTCAGCAAAGAATGCACGCGATGCAAATCTCTAACCGGGTCTGGCATATGCTCGATAACATCCCACATAGTTACGAGGTCGAATGAGTCGTCAGCTTGTTTTATATTTTGAAGAGTTCCAGTAATGATGTCCAGGCCGTTTTTCCTGCCTGCTTCAGCGGCAAAACTTGATATCTCCACGCCACAGACTTCCCAGCCGCGAGACTTTGCAATCTTCATAAAAAATCCCGTTGCCGCGCCGACATCCAGCATCTTGCCCGGGCGCTTCAATAGCTTTTCAAAGTGGATCAGATGCCGGATGAAGATAGAGCGCATCGCCTCCTTATCTGTATCATAATCCACATAGCCATGGCCTTTCTCCGCGCCGCCAAAATAATCTTGGCCATAAACCGCAGCCGCTTCTTGCGGCTTGGGCAAAGGATCCAGGAAAAGCGTTCCACAGCGAGCGCATTTCACCACTTTGTAGCCTTTTTTGGAGGCATAAAAGTTGGCTCTGTCCGAGCCACAAACGATGCAGTTTATTTTTTCATGCGCATTTTCCATGGAGCAAGGATTCCTTCTCTGATAATATGGCTCGACATCTTCGACTCGCCTTCTTTGCGGTTGGCAAAAGTTATGGGGTGCTCGGCAAAGCGCGCACCGGACTTGTGAAAGGCGTACTTCAATTCCATGATGAATGCGTAGCCGGAAAGGTCGAGCTTGTCAAGGTCAAGCTTGCGCATCGTGTCCGCGCGCATGACATTGAATCCGCCTGTGCAATCGTTTATCTTCATGCCTGTGATGAAGCGGCAATACAGATTGGCGCCTTTTGACAGGATTTTGCGCCACATCTCCCAGCCAATCGTAGCTCCGCCTTTTATATAGCGCGAGCCGACGATGACGTCGCCTTGCTCTAACTTTTTTAACATTTCTGGCAAGTAAGCTGGGTCATGAGAGAAATCCGCGTCCATCATTACGACAACATCCACCGAAGCATCTTTAAGGACAACCTTGAAGGCATGGATATATGCTTTGCCAAGGCCTTCCTTGCCTTTGCGGCGCAACATCAAAAGCTTTTGATATTTTGTCTGCAAAAGCTCGACTGCTTTGGCCGTGCCGTCCGGAGAGTTGTCATCGACGACCAATACCACCGCGTCCGGCACATGTTGGAATATGAGCGGCACCAATTCCTCGACATTTTTGCGCTCATTGTATGTGGGCAGAACGATGACCTTTTTCATGATAATTTTTTTCGCCTCTATATATGCCCCTTCATAAAGCCTTCAATAGACTTTGCCCGCTCTTTCCAGGAGTATTTTTTGACCTCTTCAAGCGCTCGATTAGAGAGTATAACAGCTTTGGAAATATTCTCCAAAGAATATTTTATTGCTTTAGCCAGAGAATCGGCATCGTCGGGCCTTGCGAATATCGCAGCTTTTTCATCCAAGATTTCCCGTATAGAAGGCAGGTCTGATGCGACGATCGGCGTGCCAGATGCCATATATTCGAAGAGCTTTATCGGTGAAGTATAAAGCCGAGAAATATCTTCCTTGGCGCTATTCGGTAAGGCCAATACATCCGCCGCTTTCAAATATAGCGGTATCTCCGAATGCGGCTTTTGTCCTACGATCATTATTTTTTCATCATTTCCATATTTTTTCTTGAATGCATCTATATCCCAGGGCGTTCCGCCAACAAAAACGGTCAGTGTATCATTGCCCAATTCGCGGGCCGCTTCAGCCAAAACATCCGCGCCTTTCCAAGAATACAGGTGCCCGGAATAAAGCACGATCTTCTTGGTTCTAGGCAATCCCAGCTTTTCTCTGGCTTCCTCGCGGCTTTCTTTCACTTTGAATTCATCGGCATCCACCGCATCTGGCGCTATGATGATTTTTGATTCATCAATCCCCTGCGAGATACAGTAATCCTTCAGGCCTTTGGAAATGGCAATTATTCCGGCAGAGCTTCTTAATGCTTCCGCTTGATTGCGGCTTTTTCGAACGTCGTGCATCTCATAAAATGCCTTTTGCTTCAATGAAGATATCCTGGAGAATACCGCTTCATCTCTGCTATATGCGACGTCAAATTGGCGCACAGCCAATATGCCAAGAATTTTCCTCGCAAAGAAATATGATCTCAAAGCAAATCCAACACTGCCCAGTTTTATAAGGTTAATCTTTGTCTGCGGGACTTTCTCGATGCTGAAATTCTTTTCAATGCCGTAATATTTGAAGATTCCGGCCTCATCCGTAGCATTCCAAGAAGGTATCATCAGAGTGACCGTATTGCCCTCACTCGCCAAAGCCGTGCAGGTCTTCATGACCTGAAAGCCGTGAGCTTTTTCTGTGGGCAAGCGTATATCGGCTAGGTATATTATTTTCATAATTATTTTATGGCTAGGATTCACTCGAAGCCGAATGTCTCATCAACAATGAATGGCGGCCTCTTGCGCACCTCATCCAGCGTGCGCCACAGATATTCGCCGATAATGCCCAGCATGATCATTATCAATCCCAGCAAAAAGGTCGTCACGGACATGAGAGCTGCATAGCCGGCTACCGGTATAGCGCCGCGAATAGCTTCAATGATCACGTATATGCCGAAAGCGAAACTTATGGCCGCCGTGATAAGTCCAATGGTAGAAATTATTCGAACCGGCGCATAAGAAAAAGCCACGAAAGAGTCGATGAAGAACTTTGCCTTCTTGCTAAAAGTCCAGCGCGACTTGCCATACATGCGCTTTTGGCGGACGTAGGAAATGCTTGAGCGACGATGGCCGAGCCAGAATATGAGGCTCATGATATTGGTATTCTTTTCTTTTATCGCTACAACCTCCTTGGCGACCTGCTTGTCGATAAGGAAAAAGTCGAAGCCGCCTGCTGGATATTCCGGCAAAGCAAAACGCGCCATCAGCCAATAGAAAGTCTTGGCGAATGATTTCTGCAAGTACGATTCCTCGCGATCGCTACGCACGGCAATAACGACCTTATTCCCCTCTTGCCATTTTTTTATCATCTCGCCAAATAGTTCCGGCGGATCCTGAAGATCGGAAGTTATCATGCCCACGCAATCGCCATTAGCATAAGAAATGCCCGCGGTTATCGCCTGCATCGAGCCAAAATTCCGGCTTAGCTTTATGATTTTTATCCGTGCATCCATCTTCTGCTCGGCCAAGAGCATTTCGAGCGACCTGTCTCCGGATCCGTCATCCACGAAAATGAGCTCGCTTTCGAAGCCTTCCAAAGAGTCCAAAAGTTTCTGCAAGCGCGGCACCGTATGCGGTATGTTCGGCTCGTTCCAATATATAGGCACTATTATGGAGAGTTTTTTCATATAGCCAATAGCTATAAGTTAGCATGAAATATCTGATAGCGCTCGCATGAGCCGCCTTGAACATACTTGCCAAGAATGCTTTTCAAGCTTGGCAGAGTCTCACTGCTCGCGATGAAATAATCCGGAACTCCATTTGCTATGACCTCCCGCTTTTCCGCTCGGCTCTTATCCGTTTCGATGCTATCCATATATTGATAGTAATTGCCGCCGCCTCTAAAGATAACCAGCTCCGGATCCTGATAGAAGAATATCGATTTCGACGGCGATATAGCTCCGATGGCCGCTTCGCAATCCCTCGTCTTCGTACTGCCATAATATTGCGCCACCCACGACGAGAAAAACAATTGGTATGTTTGGAAGGCGATCACAATCAGAACAATGAATGCTATTGGAGCACGAGCCCCCGAAACCGAGGCGTTCGGGGGCGTCCCAATAATGAAATTCAATGATTGCCCAAAGAAAAACAGAGCATAGATTTCCGCCAAAAAGAAATACCTGTAATACGCCGGATTCCGGAAGTAAGCCAATAGGACCAAAGTGGAAAATCCGAAGGCAACCCATTCTGAAACTTCAATATTCCTCTTTGATCTAATGCGGAAAGCAAATGCTACCAGCCAAATCAAATAAAGAATAAAGAAATAAAGAGATTGCGGCGACGTCAAAAAAGCTTTGATGTTGGAGAGCAAAGAGGTCGCAACATTCACATTATGGGGGTTGGCATAATAAGAGAGGATGGAGGCAAGCGAATCGCCGCGGAATTGGATCATAACCCAGACGACAAGAGGTATAGCGGCGCAAATTATCAAGTAAAAGCTATTTTTGACGATTCCTCGCCCGAAGATTTCTGGCTTCTTTATCCACACATAGAAAAGTAATATTCCAGCCACTGGTGCGAGCAAAATGAATATCGGCTTGGTTGCTATGCACAGCCCCAACATCAGTCCGCAAAGGACGAATTGTGAAATGCGCCTGTCGCCTTTCCAGATTCGGTCTAGGAATAATAGAAACGCCGTCAAAAAGAAAAGTCCCGGCACTTCGCCTAGCACATTCTTGCCATTGCCATAAAGCGGCGGGAAGCTTACCAGCAAAGCCAGTGCTCCTGCAGCCAGCCATTCATTCTGGAAAAGCCTCCTGCCGAGGAAATAAAAAGCCAAAAGAAAAGCCATTATGTAGACGACCATCACGCTTCTCGCTTGCAGCAATCCAATGCCGAAGAGCTTGAACGATAGCGCGACGGGAAACGTGACTGGATAGCTTGTTGAAATGAATCCCGGCGAAATATAAGATTCTGGTGCTACCTTCACAGCATAAACGCCCTCTTCGACCAAGGTCTTCGAAGTCTGGATGATCATGCCTTCATCGAGCCATGTCGGCGGGCTCTCCGTAAGCCTGTAAGTGCTCAAAAATAGTGCGGCACAAAAAAGCGCCACAGTTATGACTTGCGCCGGATGCTTGGTCAGCCATGTTTTCAGCTTTTGCACAGTAAGAGAATTATACGCTGGTTACAAAGTTCTTCAAATAATCAGAGAAAACATATTCGAAATATGAATCCAGCCTCAAATACTTTTCAAAGGCTTCTCTTGCTTTCTTTTGCATGTCTATGAATTCGTCCGGCGACAGCTTCGAGTAAAAATCTGCGACAATCATGTCTATTCTTTTGATATCCTTCCAATTCACCCTTAGAATGATCTCCGAGTAATTGATTATGTCTTCCAGCGGCAAGACCGAATCGGTATCCAGAAGCAAGGGGATGCGGCCTAGCGACAATACTTCAAAAAAACGTGTGGAGAAGTTGCCATCGCCTTTTACGCAAAGAGTAAAATCGCTATTTAGAATATTATCAATGTATTCCTGCCTTGCCAGCTTAGGATTAAGCCCGATTGTTTTTTCATTGCCAGAATAAGATTTGCGGATGATGAAGTTCGCATTTATTCGCCTTGAATTGGAAAACTTCTTCAACGCTTTCCTACGCCACCACAGGCCTTTTTGCTTTATTATCGCATCGCCATCGGCCAAAGATGCAAAATCCAAAGGTAAAGACTTCAGAGCGAACTTCAAGCGACCACCAAGAGTCTTGAAATCCGCCC
>CAZKSQ010000041.1:0-6912 GCA_964555555.1 uncultured Candidatus Saccharibacteria bacterium
CTTTTTTGTTTTGCCGCACATAAGCCGAATTTTGTATTAGACAACCATATATCTAGGATATGCATTACTGCATACCTCAAGCGATTCTTCCCGCGGAGCTCGCGAATGCGAACGGCGTGGGACACGATCTTGCACCAAAGTAAGGATTTTTGCCGTTGCATCTCTCAAGTTTCCAAGAGAGTTATTCCCGAAGGAATTGTGAACCGTTTCCAGCCCACACGTCACTGTTCGCACCTCTAGGCATTACCAGGCGGGCGTTACCCGCTACTTGCTGCTTCATGATTACGATCGCAAAATTGCAGATCACGAAGCTGGTGTTCGGACTTTCCTCTTTCAGGTTGCCGTAGCTCTGTTAGGAGCGAAGGCACCCCAAAGGCGGTTGTCTGTGCAGCTATGTGCCACTATATCTTACTTACACTTACTTGACAAGGACCACAAAACGCTGTCGATCTTACTAAACTGTGCACAAACTATCAAGATTTTCTACTTTTTGCGCGCAGGTAATTCCTGCCGGACACAACAGATCTGCCTATCCTCTTTTCGAGTTTCTTTCTAGCTATGCCCGCTATTTCCCCTCCGAATTTCGCATCGGCTGACAATTTATCCATGCCTTTGGAATCTTCTGTGCAATGGATCTCTGTGGTTGAGCGTTCGCCAAGCATAGTAAAGATCAATTCAAAATCATCCATATGATCCCGTAGGTTCTGCCTTTTCAAGCCTTTCAGATCTTTGTACTCGCTGGGAGTAACGCCGAATGTCGCTTTTGATATCTCCGCTGTCAGAATTTCATAATCTTTTTCATCCTGCGCTCCACGTTTTTCCCATTCATCGGTCAATTCATTTCTAATTAGAATGCCGCGCATTCGCATTTCGATCCAACTATCAGGATAACCTTTCAATTTATAAAGCATCCTCGCGCGTTTTGACGCTAGTTCTGGATTTTCGATTTCTTGCATTCTTTCATAGCCAACTTTGGCCAACCATCTTTTGAATGGTTCAGCTTTGGGAGAAGGGATAGACTGAACAATACGGAACATGCCTTCAGTATTTGCACAATCTGTTTTGTACTTTTTGCCATCAGACGACTGCAATTTCAGTTGTCGACAAATTGTCGACAACTCAATTCCATCTTCACTTTTTACACGAATCTTCATTCTGAACCAGTAATCACGCGAGTCAACACTGTCAGTTAAGGCTGACACTACATCTACAACAGAAAACCACCATTCATTATTGTAAATGACTTTGCGAATCTCTTTTTTCTTGAACAGTGCAATTTTCGTGATCGTTTCCATGATGTTTTACACTATCTCGCAAACCCCCGCTACACACGCCAACTCTTTTTTTAGATCAGTCTCATTTTGCTTCTCATAAGTCAAAATCTTCGAATAGTCCACATGTTCCAGCCTTTTCGCCAATTCTTTGTAAGTCTTTTCATCAATCGCTTCATAAGGCGCCAGCTTGTAGACGTGGTCCTCGCGCGGCAAGAATGAAAGTCCGCCGACTATATCCCAATTCTTGTAAACCCAGTTCGCGACTTCTATCCATTCACCATCTCCAACAGAAACAGTCACCGAAGGATTGTGCTCCGTATAATTTTCTTTGACGATCTTCCAATGCTCGAGTTGATCTATAGCCGTGATATCATTTTTGAATATAGATCCGCCAGGCGCCTTTACTGGAAACTCTAATACGTGAGTATTCGCGCTTTCTGCCGGTTGGCCAACTTCAGGATGGAAAGGAACACCTTGGTCCTTCAACATCTTGAATAGCGAATCGGTCGTGGAAATGCGGATTCTGCGAATATAGAACTTGGAATGCCTCGGATGCATGCCAGAAGAGCAATCTACTGTCTGGGAAAGAGTTCCAGAAGGCTTCACACAAGTAATAGCTGTGGATTCATTGATGCCGAATCTCTTTGCATATTCTTTGTTGACTCGGATTGCCTCCTCTTTCAGTTTCTTGAGCAATGCCGGCTTTCTTATTATCGGACAATCCCACTGGCCAGTGATCGATACACCGAGAAGTCTCTCTTTCTCACAGTGTTCTTTCCATTCTTTGGACAAATAAGGAAAATTGGTAAGCGAGGACTGATATGTTCCCAGAATTGTAGCTATGCGCATCTTTTTCATCAGAGTCGCTTCGGTATCTTCCGCACGTGCCACAATTTCCGATAGATTACAGAACTGCTTTGACTGCAGAATAATTTCTCCGCAAGGGTTAGTGCCTATCGGGCCGATAATATGCTGGCCTGTCGGGTCAAAGTAGCCTTTATACTCCTTCAAAACCTTTATTCGGCGCTCCGGCAAAGTCTTGGCAAGCGAACCACGGTTGAATATTCCCCTTTCGCCTGACTTGCTTTCGACTAGAGCCATCCATTCCTTTAGAAACTCCTCATTGGTTGGCTTATTGATGTAGACGGCAGAATTGTTTGCCAACATGCGGTGCGGCTGGCTGACGTAGAAAGCGCCTTTCTTGGCATCGCGCACCAATTCATCGCCAAGATCAGAAAGCGAGATCATGGCGCTCCTCCTAACGCCGCCAGAGACAACGCAATCGCCGATCATGCAAATAATATCGTGCAAATCTATAGGCCGCAGGCGCCTGCCTTGACGAGCAAACATTATCTGACGGACGAAGTTATGAAGGCGCTGAAGCGGAGCAGGGCCAGATGACTTGCCGCCCGAAGTCTTCAAACGTGCGCCCTCCGGACGTAGAATCGAATAATCAAAGTCGATATCCTTTCCTGCCGCCCAAGCCTTCATGCCAGCAGTTAGCGAATCTGCCCAACCTTCTTTGTCGTCCGAAATCACAAAAGTCGGAAGCTTCTCCCCTGTTTGCATAACTATCTGCGGGAATTTCTCGACATTCGCGCTTTCTACTGACCAGCCTGCGCCAGTGCCGCTCATGGAGACATAGAGTATCTCCGCGAGGTCCTGGAAAGATTCTGGCGCTATAAAAGAGCAGTTATAGCCGGTGATATTATTCACACGTGCCGCCTTTCCGGAGAATTGGAAAAGCCTCATGGATGGCATCGCTTGCTGACCGAGAATCGCTTCACGAACCTCTTTGTATTCGGAATCCTTGAGCTTGTTGCCGAGATTTTCTTTCATGAAGCCAATATAACGGTCTACAGTCTCAATATAAGTCTCGCGGCGATTTTCTTCGTCGATCCAGCGTGCATAAGAACGATAGTATACGAACTCACCCAAAGCATTCCTAAAAGATTTTTTTGATTCCGTGGCCAATTTTCTGACGTGTTCTGGCACTTCCATGCCTTTTGCTCGGATTTTGGCGCGCTCTTCGCGGTAAAGGACGTAATGCTTTGCGGTTTTTACATAATCAGCACGCATCAATTCCTGCTCGACTATGTCTTGAACACCTTCAACTGTCGGCAAGAAGTTCTTGAACTTCTTTTTGATGCGGATGAGCTCGCCCAGAACTTGGTTAGCTACTATTTTTGATTCTTCAATAGAGCCTTCGGCTACAGAATTCATGCCCTTCCACACGGCGGCCTCGATCTTTTCCATATTAAAAGGAACTATTCGACCGTCTCTTTTGATAATCGTGGGGATGGTAACTTTTGCCGCCGATGAGGCGGACTTTTTCTTTTTTGGCATATGTGTGCGCAGGCGGTGCGCCGAACTTTTTTAAATGCTGATAATTTTACTAACGCGCCTCTCAAAAAATACGGCAAAATATTTTTGTGATCGGCGCTTGTCTTTAGTACGAGTTATTTTAACTCGCAGGCGCGCAATAAGAAATAGTGGATAACGCAACGCAACACAAAATAAAACTAACTGCAAAATGTTACATGGAAAAAATAGCGCTATTTTAGAAAGATAGGATCGTACCTGTCGCAATACCCATTAGAGCAGCGCTGCCAGCAGGAATTTCTAGTGCGTAAGCCATATCGCTGTCAGGAGAGACTGTATTCGGATACGTATCAGGGGAAAGATTAGTCTCTATGCCGATAACATTCTTGTCAGCATCTATCCAAACTATATCGAGCGGGAAGTGCATGTCTTTCATCCAAAAATCATAAACGCCCGGCTCGTTAAATTGAAAAAGCATACCGCTATTGTTAGCGATGGAATCCCTATAGCTCAAACCCAGCTCCATTTTTGCATCAGTATCGGCTAGAAGGGCATTTATCGTTCCTTTTGGCGCACTGATGACGACGGTTCCGTAAGAATCGTCCGGCAGAGCTGATGTCAAGCTGGCGGTATCATCCGTGCTAGAAGCGTTCGAAACGCCAGAATTATAGCTTCCGTTGAAAAAAGCGTACTTTATGCCCAATACGAGAGCGATGATGACGATAAAGCTTAAAAGCAACTTGACCAGAGGTGATTTCTTTTTTTCCATTTTATTTTATGTCCTTTTATTCAAAGCCATTACCAAACCCATGAGTATCAGCACTACTGGCCAATACAAACTCATATCCAAACCGAAATTCAAGGTCCAACCCATATTTATAAAAAGGAACAGCAGGCCCACCATTATGAATATCGTTGGTATAACCATTTTGATTTGCTTCCTTACCTACGCTTTCCCGCCGGAACATGGTGCAGATCTATTGTATATATTTCTGTATGTTTGCCAAGTGTCCGTCAGCCGTAGCTGCATAGTGCATATTACCATGAGCGTCAGAAAGATAAAAGAAATAGTCGGTGACTGTCGGGTTGATAGTGTCCGATATGGCATCCAATCCCGGGTTCCCTATGGGCGTAGGCGGCAACCCTTTGTTCATATAGAGATTGTATGGCGAGTCGCTATGGAGATCGGCTACAGTCAGCTGGCTAGAATCTTTGCCGAGCGTATAGAAGAATGGGGGATCGACTTGCAACGGATACTTCTTGTCTATCCTTTTCCAAAGAATGCCTGCGATAATCTTGCGGTCCGCCGTTGAAGTCGCCTCTTTTTCGACTATTGAAGCCATATTTATCACATCATCGAATGACCTGCCAGAAAGGGCGATTTGAAGCGATAAGCTTTTGGTTTGCTTGTCAAAATTCGCTTTCATGGCATCCACCATTTGAGCCGGGGCCATAGTCTCATAAAAGTAATATGTGTCCGGGAAAAGCTTACCCTCATTCGCTTTTGCTAATGCCTGAAAAGCGGTGCTGTCGAAATCCGGCATCTTTTTTGCCAAAAGCCTAGTTATGTCGAAAGAGGCGATGCCTTCTGGAATCGTTACTTTTACCTGTGGTATCTCTTGATCGCCTTTTATGGTCCGATAAGCGACTCGAAGTGCCGACTGCGCTTGGTCGAAAAGGTAGTCGCCAGCGATGATTTTCTTGCTTCCACCCAAGAAAACAACGTATAGCTTATAAACAAAAGCTGATCGCACGATTGATTTGTCTTGGAACATTTCCGCCACTTGTGATAGCGTGCTGCCGTCTTTGATTGTAACTATAGTTCTTGAAGGAAATCCTGCTGGCGGAACAGAAACATAGACTAATATAGCGATGATGACCGCAGCAATGGCAAAAAAAGACGCGAGTACAGCTTTATTCCTGGCGAACCTATCTATAGAAGAAATGATATTCATATATCAGATAGGCAGATTGAACGGAGCAGTGGATTTCTTCGACGGCACGCGCTCCAAGTTCGGCGTTGCGGCCGTAGAACCTGGGAAGTGGTATATGGTCGCAAGCTCTTCAGTGTTAAGAACTATTGGTTTCCCAGGAAATGGAGTATAAAAGAAAGATCTGCGCCTATAGGCCAAAAGCGCCAGGCGTCCTTGCTTGTTCCTTCTTATATTTTTGTAATCCTCCCACGGCAGTCCGCCGAATTGCGCATGCCACTTGTCGCCATTTGGCTTGAAGCCATTCAAAGAATCCGAATTGAACTGCTTCATGCCGGAAATTAGCCCTCCGACGCCAAAAGGAGCTTCGAATGCATCCTTCGGGGCAATATACAATGTTCTGATCCCAACATCGAATGGTAGTTTGGTCATGGCCCTCTCAATATTTTCAACAATATCTTGTTCGCCTTTAGAAATCGAAGGAAGTTTTGTAAAACCTGTAGCTTCATCTTTGGTTCCAGCAACCTTTGTCTTGGGATCGCGCATGAGTATCTTATTAACCTCCGCTTGGCCCGCATCCTTATAAGCATCTGTTTTCTTGAACAGATGCCCAGGCTTCCTCTGCTCCTTTTTATGAGCGCGAATAAGTATCTGTATCCAGATCTGCTGGTTCGGCTTCACAGCGCCAAGAAATTCTATGATGTGGGTCAATGGATCAATCTTGAATTCTTCTTTTGGATCTTTGTCCAATCCATAATCGACATATGTCTTTATCGGGTATGCGTCAGAATCTTTATTTGTCTTTACAAATTCTGCCGCCCAAATGCGATTGACTTTGGGATCGAATTGCACAGACTTGGCGTAATCTTCTCTTTCGGTGATTTCAATACCTGGATACTGAGCATATAGCGCATTCATGATGCCAGCTTTCCTCTGGTCTTCGCCCCAGATCATAAATTTGACCTGGCCTTCCAAGGAAACCATTTCAAGCGAGAACCACGGTCTAGTGTCGCCTTTCCAATATTGAGTGTAGTTGCTGCCATCAGAAGTGTTGTGAAGCGCATGCAAAACCGTCTCCATTGCCAAAGGCGACTTGAATGTTTCCTTGGGCAATTTTAATTCTAGCAAAGTATACTTGCGTGCCAAAAAAGTCGAACTGCGGACATAATCAACCCATAGATTCCATGCAATCACAAATAAGAAAAACGCCAAAAATATCGGCGATATGGTCACCAAAACATTGGTTACTGACGGAATAAGCAATGAATGGAGATCCTGAAGCAAAAAGGAGGATATGTCGGAGAGATTCATGACAATATTCTACCACATATCATAAACTCAAAGCACACAAAGTGCAATTAGGCACTCCCTCCTCGCGACGACGA
>CAZKSQ010000042.1:0-6794 GCA_964555555.1 uncultured Candidatus Saccharibacteria bacterium
GCTTATGTGCGGCAAAACAAAAAAGCTTCGCTTCATCGCGAGGCTTTTTGCTTGTTTCTATTTCTTATCCACAAATAATCGTCAAGAGCCCGTGCCTTTTTGTCAAAATTTGCTACAATACCCCCATTAACCAAAAAGCCTTTGAAATCTATGCAACAAAACTATTCGTCACCCAAACCTGCC
Source organism: uncultured Candidatus Saccharibacteria bacterium (assembly GCA_964555555.1). Classification (GTDB taxonomy): domain Bacteria; phylum Patescibacteriota; class Minisyncoccia; order Phycocordibacterales; family PALSA-1337; genus C7867-002. Next base: position 184 of record CAZKSQ010000042.1, read on the forward strand.
CAAAACCAACAAAATTCGCAGCAAAAGCAAAGCGCATCACAACCAAAAATCCAAGCTTCAGCTCCGAAACGCGAGCGCCTTTCTGGATTTGCCTATTACATCTTTTTGATCACACTCGTTTTGACGCCGTTAGCTTTCTTGCCTACTCCTTATATTTCTGTTGATTTGGTAAAAACCGTCGTCATTGTTTTTGGAGTCCTGCTGTCAGCGATGCTGTATTCTGTGGCGATATTCAAGGAAAAGAAAGCATCTCTGCCGCCAAAGGCTATATTTTTCACAGCCATATTGCTCTGTCTTGCCGCAGTCATCTCTTCGCTCATCAGCATACAGGCCATGAAGTCTCTCTTTGGACAAGGTTTTGAAACAGGCACATCTGGGTTCCTAATAGTCTTGTTCATTGCCGCTTGGGTCGCTTTCGAAACTGTGCGCCGCGAACCGAAGCGGGCGATGACCATCTATAGCGCACTCGGCATAATATTCGCGCTGTTTTTCGTCGTACATGGCATACGATCATTTTCGAGCTCGACAACATTATCTTTCGGCATACTTTCCAATAAAACAGATACTCTGATAGGCAAATGGAATGAGTTATCTATCTTTGCAATAGCTATTCTCATTGCCGCTTCGAGCGCCATATCGCTCATGCAATTAACCAGACGTTCGAAGATTATTTATTATGTCGTAGGTGCGTTGGCGTTGCTCACGGCGCTTATGATCAATAGTGCTGTAGCTTGGATTGGAGTCATAGTCGCTTTTGCCGTTATGGCTGTAGGCCCATATGCATCTTCGAATGCTAGTGAAAAAAAAGGTTTTGCCCGTATTATTGCTAGGATATCTTGGATACCGGCTGCATTGCTAGCGATTTCAATCGCGGCACTATTTTGGGGTTCATACATAGCTAAACCCTTTATAAACAAGACTCAAACACAGTCTGCAGAACTGACCTTGCCTTGGCAGATGAGCTTGGATGTCATTTCTGGATCGATAAAGAACTATCCATTGTTCGGTGTTGGGCCAAATCACTTTTCGCAGGCGTTCATGACTTATAAGCCGCAAGGATTCAATAATCTCGATGTCTGGCCCGTTGAATTCAGCTCGGCCTTTGGATTGTTGCCTACCTATTTTGTGACTATGGGCAGCGTTGGGATAGTGCTATGGATCCTTATGTTGGTATTTCTAGGCATGATAGTGACAAATGCGTTCAGAACTCCCATAGCTGATCCTTACAAAAAATTTTTAATGGCAAGCAGTGCTGGCATACTGGTATTCCTTGTCCTAATATCGCTCATATATGTGCCGTCGCACTTTATCCTGCTCCTAACCTTTGTCTTTGGCGGCATATTCATGGCAAGCTGTTTCGCTTCAGGAATATCTATACCGTACTCTATAGTTGCAACCGGTAATAGAAGCACAAAGATTGCCTTTCAAATCATCTGGGTAGCGTTGCTGACAGTCTGTGTTATTGGACTGATAGTTTATGGCAAGAAGACGGTGGGCATGTCATATTTCGCTGCTGGCGTGAAACAGATTTCGCAGAAGCAAGATTACGATGCTTCTCTTGCCGATTTCCATAAAGCGCTTTCCTTCGACAAGTCCGACGTGTATTGGCAGGCGATATCCGAAAGCGACCGGTTGAAGGCTACACAGCTCATCTCTACAGCGACATCATCCTCGCAGGCACTGGCTACAGCTATATCCAATACTATAAGCGATGGCGTCCAAGCTTCCAATAGCGCTATCGCTTACGATCATTCGAATTACTACAATATGTATTCGTTGGCTAGGATCCTTCAGGTTGGAGTTGTTCTCAAGATTCCGAATGCCTACGACAATGCAGTAAAGGCTTATAGCAATGCCATAAGCATAAATCCGCAAAATCCTGCTTTGTATGTCAATCTCGCCCAACTTCAAGCTTCGAATAACAATCTAGATCTGGCCCTGCAGACCCTAGGTGCCGCGCTCCAGGTCAAAAGCAATTATCTCGACGCTGTATTCCTATTGTCGCAAGTCCATGCTGCTCGAGGCGATCTCAATAATGCCATCATCGCAGCGCAAATGGCGATACAGCTACAGCCATCCAATCCGCTCCTATTTTTTCAGCTTGGTATTTTGGAATATAACAACCAAAATTACAGCATAGCGGAGCAGGCTCTCACCAAAGCGGTGCAATTGCAGCCTAACTATGCCAATGCAAAATACTTCCTGGGTCTCGCAGCTGCTAGAAATAACGACATAGCCACCGCAGTTGCGCAATTTGATGACTTGTCTAAGAGCAATCCAGACAGCCAGGAAGTGGCGGCCATCCTAAATAACTTGCGCGCGGGCAAATCGCCGTTTGCTACACAAACAGCTTCTTCGCAGCCTTCAACTGCTCCGGATAAGAAACTGACTCTGCCTCTCAAGGAAAAGAGAAATTAAATGGTAAAAAAGTGGTTCTCATTCATTGGTAGGGAGATACGCGGTCTTCATGAGGCCGCGTATCTCTTGGCATCGTTCGCGTTTTTGTCGCAGATCCTAGCCTTAGTCCGCGACAAGCTGCTGGCTTTTACGTTTGGCGCAAGCCATTCTCTGGATATATACTATGCGGCTTTCCGCATCCCTGACTTTATCTTTGCATCCGCCGGCTCCCTAGTTTCCGCTTCGATACTTTTGCCATACTTTATAGAGCGCTTTGGCAAAGGTCGCGAAGAAGGCAAGAAGTTTTCTGATGACATCTTTACCGTATTTTCCGTTTTGATTGTCATCGTCAGTGTAGTCGTTTATATTTTGGCGCCGCTTCTGGTGAAATATTTCATCCCCGGCTTTGCCAATGATCCGACTCTGCCTAGCTTGGTGTCATCTATGAGGATAATGCTCCTCTCGCCGATCTTCCTCGGCCTTTCCAATCTTTTTTCCAGTCTTACCCAGATGCGCCACCGATTCCTGGTCTATGCGGCATCTCCAGTTGTTTACAATTTTGGCATTATCATTGGCGTCATCTTTATTTATCCCGTACTGGGAATTTCTGGCTTGGCGGTCGGTGTCGCTATCGGCGCATTCCTGCACGTCGCGATCCAGATTCCATTCATGGCCTATGAAGGTCTGGTGCCAAAATTCTCTTTCAACATCGATTGGAAAAAAATAAAGAAGATACTGCTTAGCTCATTCCCTCGAACGATTACGCTGTCCGCCAACCAACTGGCTTCTTTCGTCTTAATCGCGATCGCTTCATTCATGGCCGCAGGCTCGATTTCCATATTCAACTTCGCCTTCAACCTGCAGTCGGTTCCTCTTACAATAATAGGCGCCAGCTATTCTTCCGCAGTTTTTCCTACGCTTTCCAGGCTGTATTTCGAAAAGAATGTGAAAGATTTTCTGGCAAAAATGATCTCATCGGCACAGCACATCATCTTCTGGTCAATGCCTATCATGGTTCTATTCATTGTCCTCCGTGCGCAGATTGTCCGCACTGTCCTAGGCGCCGGCAAGTTCGATTGGGCAGATACCAGATTGACCGCAGCTATGCTCGCGCTCTTCGTAGTTTCGACGATCGGACAGAGCTTGGTAATCCTTTTTGTTCGCGCCTTTTACGCTGAAGGGAAGACGGCCCGCCCCCTATTAGTAAATGCTGTATCTGCCTCGATAATCGTTGCTTCCGGATTTATACTTAACTGGGCTTTTTCTGCTTACCCCACCTTCCAGTACTTCATGGAAGACCTTTTCAAGGTCGACGGCCAAGTAGGCACCAGCGTTCTTGTCCTAGGCATGGCCTATTCTATCGGAGTCTTCGTAAATACCTATCTTCACTGGCATATCTTCGAAAAAGCATATCCCGGTTTTACCAAGCCTGTATTAGCAACTCTATTCCATAGCTTCTCTGCGTCGGTAATTATGGGATATGCTGCTTTCTTGAGCCTGCGATTCTTTAACGTAATCTTTCCATTAACAAAAGTCTGGGGAGTTTTCCTCCAAGGCTTCTGTGCCGGCATCGTCGGCCTGATAGTGGGTGTTATCATTCTGCTATTGCTGGATAATAATGAGCTCAAAGAAGTCTGGCGAGCCGTCCATCACAAGATCTGGAAAGTCTCGATCCCGCCAGCAGAAGTGGAGCATCTGTAGGAATAACCAATAACCAAGAAACAATAACCAAATAAAAAACACACCCTGTTAAGAGTGTGTAGTGATTAAGATTAACATTGGACTGACTAGTTTGAAAAACAACCCTTCACTTTGTCGTCCTTAGTCCAAACGATCCTAAGAAATGGACCTGTGTCTTCGGTTGTGGCTTCGAACATAGAAGCTTTGAATTGTCGGCGCGTTTCTTTGGAGATGATCGCCGCAGCGTCTTTCGGCATGATTGCCAGTTTGAAAAAACCGAAACGAATAAAAGCATGCGCGGCAGGCTCGTTCCCCTCGTTATTTTTACCGTTTCTTCTTTTCCAGTTTTTTCGCGCTTTTTCTAATGCTTTGCTTAGAGATGACTTATCCGAGCCTCTCACCGGCACAAATCTTTGAAAAAGTGAAGGCAGATGCACCTCGTAAGATGAAGCATGAGGCGAGCCGCCTCGCAAAAGTCTTTGAGCCTCTAAACAATCACTGTACAGGTCTTCGAAATGTTGAGTCGCTTTAAACAGGAGTTTTTCAGTATGCGGAAGCTTTACCATATTTTAATTTCCTTTCTACGCAAAAGATTACCTCTTATTAGCCATTTGTCAACCTTTCTGCTATATTTCATTCACTATGGACCCTAGCAAGATACGCAATTTTTCGATTATCGCGCATATAGACCACGGCAAATCTACGCTTGCCGACAGGATGCTTGAGCTCACTGGAACCATTGAAAAAAGGAAGATGCAGGAACAGGTGCTGGATTCGATGGAACTGGAGAGGGAAAGAGGGATCACGATTAAGTTACAGCCGGTTAGGATGAAGTGGCGTGACAATATCTTGAATTTAATTGATACGCCGGGCCATATAGACTTTTCCTATGAAGTTTCCAGAGCCTTAAGAGCTGTGGAAGGTTCGATTCTGCTTGTCGATGCCACGCAGGGCGTGCAGGCTCAAACATTGACGACTTTGAATATGGCCAGAGAGGCTGGGTTGGTTATAATTCCTGTCGTTAGCAAGATTGATTCGCCGCTAGCCATGATAGATGAGACGGTGAAGGAAATCAGCCAATTAATTGATTGCTCGCCAGATGATGTCGTCAAAGTTTCTGGGAAGACTGGCGAGGGGGTGGAACATTTGCTGGATGAGATTGTGAAGAGAATACCGGCGCCGGCGAATGTGGCAAAGAAGGAATTCCAGTCGCTAATATTCGATTTCCAATACTCCAATCATACCGGCGTCATCGTCTATGTGAGGGTAATGAGCGGCAGTGCAAAGCGCAGGGAGAAGCTGAAATTCAAAATCGCTGACAGGCAATTTGAGGCCATAGACGTAGGCATATTCATGCCGGAAGAGACGCCGACAGAAACCTTGGGGGCTGGAGAAATCGGTTATATAGTCACGGGAATCAAAGAACCTGGAGTTGCCTCGGTTGGAGACACTATTGCATCCATAAAAGACCAGGAAGGGCCTCTAGAAGGCTACCAGAGCCCCAAACCTGTCGTCTGGGCTTCGTTGTACCCGGAGAGCCAAGATAACCTAAATCTGCTGCGCCAAGCCCTAGGAAGGCTAAAATTGTCTGATTCGTCTTTGACCTTCGAAGAAGAGGCTTCAGGAACGCTCGGCAAAGGCTATCGTTGCGGCTTCTTGGGCATGCTTCACTTGGAAATAGTCACAGAAAGGCTGCACCGGGAATTCAATCTGGAACTGATAGTGACGATGCCGACGATTATTTACACCGTTACCATGAAGGGCGGCAAAACGACCAAGATCTATTCTCCATCTTTGTTTCCGGATGAGCATGACATTTTGAAGATATCGGAGCCTATTACAAAGATGAAGATCATTACGCCGCCGCAATATATCGGTGCTTTGATGAAATCTATTTTCGAGCACGAAGGCGATGTTACTGGAACAGATAACTTTGGAGACAATCGCACAATTTTGACTTTGAATATGCCTCTGCGCGAGCTTATGCGCAATTTCTTCGATGAAGTGAAAAGCGTTTCTTCCGGCTACGCTTCGATTTCCTATGACATCGGCGAACAAAAGCCTGCTGACGTTGTCCGCATGGATATTTTGGTTGCTGATGAGCCCGTGCCTGCATTTGCCAGGGTAGTTTCCAGAAAAAGAGTCGTCGAAGATGCCGAGCAAGTTGTGGAGCGGCTGCATAATCTCTTGCCACGTGAATTATTTACCTTCAAGGTCCAAGCCAAAGCTCTTGGTCGCATCTTATCTTCAAGGACAGTTTCCGGCATGAAAAAAGACGCTGCGGGCACATTATCAGGCGGCGATATTACTCGAAAAATGAAATTACGCGAGAAGCAGAAAGAAGGCAGGAAGCGACTGAAGGAGCATGGGAAGGTTAACATCTCTCAAGATGTCTTCGTAAAAATGATGCGCAGTGGTGAGTAGTTTGTAACTGGGCCTCTGAATGGGCACGACCGTCGCAGCCAGCGACAAGTCGTCTGCGAGCTTGCCGAGCGGAGGACTTCGTCGTGGCGAGGAGGGAGTGCCTACTAGAG
>CAZKSQ010000043.1:0-6655 GCA_964555555.1 uncultured Candidatus Saccharibacteria bacterium
ACCCAGCGGCAGTACCAGTCGCGGGCCTCGGGGTTACCGCGCCAGGCTTCCCAGAGGAAAAGCTTCATGGGCCGGCCGTTGTAGCCGCTGTCGCCGCCGGCCAACAGGCCGTGATCGGCGTGCCAGATTGGCATAGCCAAGCAATAAGCATTAGCGACATCATCGGCTACGCGATAATGTTCCTATTCATAAGCTTCATATCGTGGCTTTCGAACCGTGAGATCGAAAAGTCGCTTGTGCGGGCGCGACATTCGGAAAAGATGCTCGAGGAAGAGAGGAATCTGCTGGAAAGAAAGGTGTCTGAACGCACAGAAGAGCTTTTGTCCGCACAACAAGAGAAAGAACGCGAGCTAGAGCATACAGCGCAATTCGGCAGGCTTTCACGGGGATTGATACATGATCTCATGAATCCCCTCGCGTCGATTTCGCTTTACATAGACGGCTTAGCCAAAGGCCAAGGCAGTCCAGAAGAGTCAAAGGAGATGCTTAGGAAAACAGTCGCCGCTTCAGGCAGGATGAGATCATTCATCAGTTCTGTTCAGCATACAAGCCAAACCGCAGTGAAAGAAAAATATGTTTCTGTTTCCGAAGAGCTTTCCACAGTAAAGGATCTTTTGGCCTATAAAGCGCGCATGGCAAATGTCAGCATCTCAATTGACCAATGCGATCCTGTCGTTCTTGCTGTGGAGCCGGTACGCTTGAACCAATTGCTCCTAAACTTGATATCCAATTCGGTAGATGCATTCAGCGCAGATACAAAAAAGAACAGCCGTTCTAGCCAAGAAATCCATATTTCGGGTGTAGAGAAAGACGGTTGCCTGACCTTGAATATATCTGACAATGGCTGCGGCATTCCCAAAGAATACCTCGATCAGATGTTCCGGAAATCGTTTACAACGAAAGCGACCGGAACCGGACTCGGCTTATCAACGTCAAAATCGATAGTTGAAAGAGAATTGAATGGATCTATAAAAATCGAAAGTGACGAAGGCATCGGCACCGTCTGTACTATAACAATACCAACACAATCAAATGTCAAATCTAATACCTCCTCTTCCGACCAAGAAGAATTTCACTATCCGGCTCGATCAAAATAATGAGCTTGATAGCATCTTGCGCCAAATAGAAAAACTGCAAACATGCGATGGAACATTTCCAGCATTCATAAAAGAAACGGGCGAACCTGCCCCCTCTATATTTCCGACTCTTTTTTGCTCCAATCTATTGGCCAGCATGAAAAGCTCCAAGGCGAATGCGCTCGCCGCCAAAAGCAGTGATTTAGTCCTAAGATCCAAATCGATTGACGGCACGTGGAACTATTTGGTCAGCTCTTCGCTCGCCCAAATGCCGGACAAAAAATATCCTGATGATCTGGACGATACATCCGAAGCTATTTCCCTTCTGCAAAAAACTGGAGGTAAAGACCTTGAAGGCGCTGTGAGCCAGTTCGCTTCAGTGCTCAAGAAACAGGACGTCTCTTTCGGCGGACCTTTCAATACATGGATTGTAGACGATAAGCAGAATACCCATTGGCAGGATATCGACCCTGTAGTAAATGCTCATATTCTGGAATGCGCCGGCCTATTCGGAGTAAAATTGCCGAACGTAAAAACATACCTGGAAAATTGTATTATTCATGATAATTATTCATCCAAATATTACGATTCTCGCATAAATGTCCTCTGGAATATTCTCCAGGCAATCGATATTTCAAGATTAGAAGAATCCAGACTATCGGTGCTCGAGCTTTGCAAGTCGGAACTATCTCTGCATAGTAACGATCCATTGTCGGCCGCAATGCTGCTTTTTTGCATGATCGAAGTGAAGGCAAACAATGACCTGATTGAGGACGCACACTACCAACTGATGGCATTGGAGCCATTTTGGCCGACGACTCAAAGCTTGTACATCGAGAAGATTGGCGATGGAAAAATATTCCATGCCGGCTCGCCTTCCATAACTCTGGCAGTTGTAGCGCATGCCTTGGAGGCTTATGAAGAATATGAAAAAAGCTTCAAACAAGAGCGTGCTGAAATCTGTCAAAATATTTGTACGGATCCCAGCGACAGCTGCGTTTCTTCTGCAACAGAACTCATCCTTCGATCAAAACTGATCCGATCTGATGCATCGAAAAATGAGGTGGCGACCGCAATAGAAGAACTCTGCAGCAAACCAAAGATAAAAAGCCTTATCGAACTGCCGATAAAAGCCGATAATGTTCTCGAGGATCGCGCAGGCCTTGGCGGTGAAAAATTAACCAAATATGTCGCTTTGGGCATGGCCGGCTGGGCAGCTTGGACTTACATAGACGATCTTAGAGATAACGATACCTGCAGCCGCGTCATCCAGGTAAAAAATTCAGAAGAAGCTAATTGCCCATTATGCAGACTTGACCAAGAATTTGGCGGCGTGACCGGTAAAAAAGAGCCTTCGCGGAAGGTGGTCATGAGTTCCATCCTGCTTTCAATATTCTATTCGATTCTCGGCGAAGTGTGCCCGAAGCGCGAAAATTACGACTGTATGCTGGAAATAATAGGAAAAATGGAGCAAGCAAATATGGACGAGGCATTTCGGCCGCCAAATCCAAAAGATCCAGACGACCCAATTGAACCTATGGCGTGGAAATCCATGGGAGCCGCCATACCTTTGCTCGCTTATATGATGGACTTGGGCGCCCCTAAAGCTCAATTGGAAACTTTGAAAGAATATTTCTACAATCTCATTTTGGCCAGGCAAATATCGGATGATGCCTGCGATTGGCAGGAAGACATGCTGACTGGGAAAAGCACGCTGATAACCGATCGGTTGGAAAAATATCTGAAGAACGGTCCGGAATTCGGCGACCTGAATGAAATATTTGAAAAAATGGCATCGAATCTGGCAGCACAAGAGATCAAAAAATATGCGGAGGCTTCACTCAACCATACAAAAGCCCTGACATGCTTTACCAGTGTGGAATTTTTGGAAAAGATGCCTTTGTTCTATCTAGATATGGCAGAATCTATGCTGTACAAGGATAAGCTCAAGAAAATATTTAACGGCGTTTTTTGGAGCAAAAATCGCATCTCGCGCTAAGCGATTTGCGTTCCCGATCCTAGCGTGTCTGCCCTAGTACCCCAAATGTTCCTGAACAGATCACGGGCTATGAGAGCCAGAAGCAGAGCCGAGATGATGAGCGTCGCCTGGATCACATGTGTCGTGTGCATGGTCGCGCCGCACAGATAATAGAGCTCGTCAGTAACATAATCCAACTGTGACATATTGTGGATGATATGCGGAATGGATATGGAAAAACTGATCACACCGCCAAGCATGACAAAAAGCATGCCCTCGACGGCTAGGGGGGTGGAAAGCTTGCGGAAAAGATAGATAGCGCGAATGCGAAACATGATGCGCTTCTTCAAGCCCTGTTCGGGATCCATGGCGTTCATTATATTTAGCATATGCATATTAGTCAAGAGTGGCGGCAACCCTGCATTATCATTGGAACATGATGTTAGATTCCAGATTGAGCCGCTGAAGTTCCCTTTTTGCGCGGTGGATGCGGACGCGGACTGCTACAGGCGAAAGATGTTCCCGGAGGGCGATCTCCTTTTGGGAAGTCCCTTGGATAAAATACAGCTCGACAATATGCTTGAGCTTTTCCGGCAGTTTGGAGACCAGAGCAAGGGCATTTTCCATGGAAAGCGCATGCTCATACCTCTCCTTCTCGGCACTGTCAGGTATGACTTCTATCATTTCCTGACTCAAAGGCATATTGACCTGCGCAAGGCGCTTCTGCTTGTTGTAATGGGTATAGCACTGGCGCGTGAGTATCGTGTAGGCCCATGACTTGAACGAGTTCACATTCTCGGCCTTGAATCGCTTGGCACCGGCATATATGCGCACGAAGGTCTCTTGCACCACATCGTAGGCATCATCCTCATTGCCAGTGATTTCCCTGGCTTTCCTGACGAAAAGGCGCTGATAACGGTTTACGATCTCCTCAAAGGCATTGGGTTCCGCAAGAGAACGCGTGAGAACCTCATGATCGTTCAATTCCTTGATATTCACGCTCGGAAGCACCTGCTTCTTGCGTCTTTTTAAAAGGTTTTTGTATTTCATGTCTTCTCACATATTATAACTCCGGAAGAGCGAGAGTTGTTACGAAAATTTTACTGAACAACAGAGAAAAGGGTTGGTCAAAAAACTGTTTTTCTTTCATTTTAAAGAGATTCGAGAAAGCTTGCCTTCCAAACAGAGATAGGCTCCATGGCATTTATCTCGTCCAGATATGCAGAAGTTACCGGAATATCGTTTAGCAAATAAATCTTCTTATTATTGACATAAGCCATACCCATTTCCATGAGGCAGTTCCAGCCGAAGTTCCTTGAACCACTCATGCATTACAGGTTCCAAGCCCGGATTCTTTTCCCAATCGCCTTCTTTGATATTTCCTTTCAAATACTCTTCCGTTTTCCTTGCCAATTCCTTTATTTGTTCCTTAGTGTACCATCTTGCTTGGTTTCATCTTTGCTTCTAACGACTTCGCCGATAGCATTTTCCTTATAAAGCTTCCAATAATGCCAGCTGCCTCCTTCGCGGCGACAAGGGTTCTCTTTGCGGCCTTCTTTGTTTCGAAGGAATGCTTTGACTCCGACTTGGAGGATCATGGTTGAATTATATCAATAATTTATTTAGTCATACAACTGATGATGGTTTCCTAAGTCCAGCAAAATGTATGTTTCAGCATCTATCTTTTTATATATGAGCCGCAAGTCTCCTGTGATATTTATGCTTCTGCATCCATCATATTCCCCGTGCAGCTGGTGATTATTAAGGATCACATCGAACTGATCAGCAACAAAAATACTTATGCGTTCAAGAGTCTTTCTCTTCAACTTCTCCGACATTATACCGAACTTTTTCTTGAATTCTTTTGAACGGACAATAATAATCATCCGTGAAGTTTATCACTTATTTTTAGGAGCGCAATTCTTTTTCAAGTTCCTCAACAGAATGAGCTATAGGTAATTTTCCTTCCGCAAAATCTTTTTCTGCTTCTGCGATGACATGCATGAGGTTTGTATTCGGCTTATAAGAAACCGAAAAATTGACTTCTTTCGTTCGGACAAACTGCTTCAAAAAACTGTTTATGAGAGTGCCGAGTGAAATACCGATCTCTTCAGCGACATCTTGCGCCGCCTTTTTCAGAACCTTGTCGGTTTTGACAGTTATTAGGGTTTTTGTGTTCGTGGTACTCATATACCAAAGTATATACTTTGGTATAAATCTGTCAATTGGTCTTTATACCTCTATCTTCGAGAACAGCCACGCGCCCACGGAAATAAAGACGATGATTATGCATGAAAGCACAATCGTGTCCGTCCAGATGCCGAACTGCGCCGCGTTGGAGAGCGTGCCGCGCAGGCCGTCGATGCCATAAGCGAGAGGATTGAGATATGCGACGACTTTGAGGGCTTCGGGTGCCGTATCCAGCGGGAAAAGCGCGCCGGAGAGGAAGAATACGGGCATGACCACGAAGTTCATGATGAGCTGGAAGCCCTGCATATCTTCTAGGACAGAGGCGATGCCAGTTCCCAAGGCTGTGAATACCAGTGCTATGCCAAGCATGAACAATATTGCGCCAGGTATGCCGGACAAGGCCGGATGAAAGCCTATGAACAGGGATATTACGAGAACGAGTATGCCTTGGAATAGCGCCACCGTCGCGCCGCCCAAAGTGCGGCCTATCATTATAGAAATGCGGGAGACTGGAGCGACCAGAGTTTCCTTCAAGAAACCGAACTGCCGGTCCCAGATTATTTCAATGCCAGAAAAGATAGCCGTGAATAAGATGCCCATGGCAATGATGCCGGGCGCCAGGAAGTCGATGTAATTGCCGCCGCCAGCCTTGGAATAGACCGAGCTGAAGCCGAAGCCCAGAGCAACAAGGAAAAGAATCGGCTGGCCGAGCGAGCCGATCATCCTGGAACGCGACCGGAAGTAACGCTTGATTTGGCGCAGCCATAGGATGTAAATTGTATAAAGGGTGTTGTTCATGATTTTTGTGTCATTCCCGCGAAAGCGGGAATCCAGAATTCAAAGATTAAATCCTGGATTCCCGCTTTCGCGGGAATGACATGCTTCATTACCTTCGTCGCCCCCACATCTTCGCATGGCTCCTCAACTGGTCGACGCTGCTCGCTTCTTCGGCGCGGATATTGTGGCCAGTCAGATTGATGAAGGCCTCTTCCAGCGTGGCAGTTCCAGCCTTCGCTATGATGCCTTGAGGCGTATCGTTGGCGACTATCACGCCCTGATCCATGATAGCAACTTGATCGGCGATCTTTTCAACCTCATCCATGTAGTGCGTGGTAAAGAAGACGGTTAGGCCCTGCTCTTTGTTGAGCTTCTTTATATATGACCAGATATGGTTCCTAGTCTGCGGATCGAGGCCCACGGTCGGTTCGTCGAGGAATAGGATCTTGGGCGTATGCAAAAGGCCGCGGGCTATTTCGAGCCTGCGCTTCATGCCGCCAGAAAAGCTCTTTACCAGATGGTCCTTGCGATCCCAAAGCTCCACGAATGTAAGCATTTCTTGGATGCGCGCCACAGTCTGGTCTCTAGGGATCGAATAAAGGCCGGCATGGAAAAACATGTTTTCGTAGGCGGT
>CAZKSQ010000044.1:0-6646 GCA_964555555.1 uncultured Candidatus Saccharibacteria bacterium
TGGTCGATATTTGCGAAGAATTTCCTGATGTCGCATTTGAGTACCCAGGCAGTGCGCGTATTATTCTGTGAAACTATGCCGATGAATTCCTTGAAGCGTTTGAGTGCCCGATGAGTTCCCTTGCCGATCTGACAGGAGTTGGAATCTGAGATAAAAGTCCTTTCGAAAAAAGGCGAGAGTGTTCTGTAAAGAGCGTGATGCAGAAGTCTATCTCGCACGCACGCTTTATGAATATCGCGCGGCTTCGGATCGGAGATATTGAATGCCTGATACGCCGAATGAGTATAGCTCTTTGCGACAAGATCACCATGCAACGAAATGATATTTGCCATCAGATTTCGCTCGAATTCCTGCACATCCCTGCGCTTCTTCTTGCCTTTTATAAATTCTCTCCAAGCTTCAAGTAAATTTTCGAGAGAAATGATATCATCGTAGGTATGATCGAGCTTGATCCGCCGCAAACTGTGAAAGCCCCCCCCCCAGTCGAATTTTGCCGGTTTTGAATAAGGTCAAAGATGCTTATTTGTTGTGGCATGTATATTGTCAGGATTTACCAAAATCACAAAAGTATTCTATAGGTTTGCGCATGGATGTGTTGTTTGTGGAAATAATCGAAGCAATAGCGGCAGCTACTTATCTTTCAAAAGAAGAATAACATCCGTATGTTCGCCTTGCAATAAAGAAACTGGATGCACTCAAAATATTGCTAATGATGATCTGGGAAACAAAATCCATTGACGACAGGAAGTATATCGCACTTTCAGTGAAGCTGGATGAAATCGGAAAAAATCTTGGCGGTTGGAACGGGTAGCTTATAAAACAAAACTCTCCCCCAAAGCAGGCGACTTAGCAAAGTCGTACCGTGAGGAAGAGAAATGAAGAGAGTTGCGAGACGACGAACGCGAACCCGTTCTCACGATTCCACCTGTTGTCAGGCTTGTCGTAGTACGCGTTCAACCAGCGACCATCGTCGTTCCGGTTCGCGTTAAGCAGGTTGGGATCGCCGTCGGAATGTGCAAAATGCCTTCCGTGCCACCACCCTTTGAATACTCTCAGGGTTGAATCGAATTCGGCATCGCAATGCCCTAGCATCCTGCACCAAGTATCTTCATTTTTGAAGTTTCTACATAAGCCCTCCGTCTGAAGCCTTGACCGCAGACGCTCTCAACTTATGGATACTGGATTCGGTTGCAGGAAGCCTGATTCAGCAGAATCACCTACTGGGTTGACCGCCGGCAGATTCGCCTACTACCGATCATAGTTTACCATATACAGAAAACCCACACGATTTCGTCATGTGGGTTTGAATGTCAGCGGCTCATTCCATGCCGAGTGGTTAGACCACCAAATTTTTAGGACAAAGATCAAAGTGCACAGAGTGCAAAATAACCGAGACCTAAGTGCTAACTTGCGAGACGACGAACGCGAACCCGCCCTCACGACCCCACCTGCTGCCAGGCTTGTCGTAGTACGCGCGCAACCAGCGACCATCGCCGTACCGGCACGCGCGAAGCAGGCGGGGATCGCCGCCGAAATCCTTAATCGGTTCGTGCATAGCAACGATCCAGATCAAGCCCATGGCTTCGATGTCCTCGTCCGAGAAGTTTTCCCGGATGAGACAGGCCACTTCCGCGTTCGGTGTGGCCAGCTTGCGCTTGTCGGCCTCGGCACGAATCTTCTTGGTGATCCGATTGCTGTCCTCGAAGAGCATGCCCTTGAGGATAGCGATCTCGGTGGTGACGCCGGAGGTCGGCTTGAAGTCCGGCGAGCGAAGCACGCTTTTGGCGTCGTCGCTCAAACGGAAGAGCTTGCCCTCGAGACGCTTGATCCACTCGGGACCAGTCGTGCCGTCGGAAGTGACACTGAGGTAGATGACGCCGTCTTGTTCACGCCACATCTGACGAGACAATCCAACTGTCCCCACCCCAGAAAGTGGCAAAAGGCCCGCCACCATACCATCAAGTGCCTTGCTGTTACCAATCCATTCTTGGGCACCATCGTTTGTGAGACGTCCACGGAGTTTATCGAACGAACGAATTATAGCAATCCGCAATTCGTCAATTTGATCTTCAGTTGCTAGGACATTCCTTGTCATAAGGCATTTCCTTTCAATTTGTTTCCCCTAATCCGAGGAGGAACTATGAGCCGTAGTGGTCATAGCCAAGAAAAGCCTACTTTTAAGCTTCTTTTGGCTATAACCACATCGCGAGCAATTTAGCAAAATTGCCTACTGGGTTGATATCAAAGAACTACCTATACAGTATACACCCAAAATCGTCATTTGTCAACCTTTCGCCAGGCTTTGAAAATACGCCCTGATTAAGCCCTTATTCTTGCATATTTAAGTGCTCTCTATTAGAATGCGCACATCGTTAATTATAAGCAAAACAAATCAAAATGAACTCCTACCTCTGGTTCGCCCTTATTAGTTCCGTCATTGCTATAGCATACGGCGCTTTTTTGATATCTTCCATCATGAAAAAGCCTACCGGCAATGATCGCATGAGAGAAATCGCTGCTGCTATCCAAGCTGGCGCAAAGGCATATCTCAACCGCCAGTACAGGACTATCGCAGTCATCGCTGTTATACTTTTCATCATTCTCTGGCTTGCTCTCGGCATAAAGCTCGCCCTAGGCTTCCTCGTCGGCGCTATTCTTTCCGCCTTGACTGGCTATATCGGCATGAATGTCTCTGTAAGGACCAATGTAAGAACTGCTG
Source organism: uncultured Candidatus Saccharibacteria bacterium (assembly GCA_964555555.1). GTDB lineage: Bacteria > Patescibacteriota > Minisyncoccia > Phycocordibacterales > PALSA-1337 > C7867-002. Next base: position 2,720 of record CAZKSQ010000044.1, read on the forward strand.
AAGCCGCTCGCAAAGGCCTCGCGCCTGCGCTTTCCCTAGCTTTTCAAGGCGGTTCTGTTACCGGACTCTTTGTTGTCGGCCTCGCTTTGCTAGGAGTTACAGGCTTCTACGCGATCACTAAGGACATCAATTCGCTGATTGGTCTCGCCTTTGGCGCTAGCCTCATCTCCGTCTTCGCCCGTTTGGGAGGCGGCATCTTCACCAAAGCCGCTGATGTAGGAACTGATCTCGTCGGAAAAGTCGAGGCTGGCATTCCTGAAGATGATCCTAGAAATCCCGGTGTCATAGCGGATAACGTCGGCGATAACGTCGGTGATTGCGCAGGTATGGCTGCAGATCTCTTCGAGACATATGCTGTGACGACTATTGCCACTATGCTTCTAGGAGCCACCACTTTCGTAAAGACGGGAAGCTTCCCCAATGCTGCTATTTACCCTCTCGCGCTTGGAGGCATCGCCATCATCACCTCTATAATAGGAACTTGGTTCGTAAAACTCGGAAAATCTCAAGATATCATGGGTGCAATGTACAAAGGCCTTATCGTTGCAGGAGTTCTGGCAACTATCGCCTTCTATCCGATCACTACTTACTTGATGGCAGATAATGGTATTTACTCGACAATACATCTCTATTACGCAACACTAGTCGGCCTGATCGTTACCGCCGCGCTGGTCTATATAACTGAATACTATACTTCTACCAAATATAGGCCCGTGCGTTCCATCGCAGAAGCCAGCGTCTCTGGACACGGTACAAACATCATTCAAGGCCTAGCGATCTCGATGAAGGCAACGGCTTGGCCGCTCATCACTATCGTAGTTGGAATCCTCTTCGCGTATCACTTCGGCGGCTTATATGGTATCGCTGTTGCCGCCATGAGCATGCTTTCTATGGCAGGAATTATAGTAGCCATAGATTCATACGGACCCATCACCGACAATGCTGGCGGTATCGCAGAAATGGCGGAATTGCCCAAGGAAGTCCGTGATGTCACAGATCCATTGGACGCAGTTGGCAACACAACAAAGGCAGTTACGAAGGGCTATGCTATTGGTTCTGCTGGCTTGGCAGCTTTGGTTCTCTTTGCTTCATATACCCAAGCAGTAGGCAGCCACTACTCCTTCAGCCTAAGTGACCCTCGCGTGATCGTAGGCCTATTCATCGGCGGCCTGCTCCCCTATTACTTCGCGGCACTTTGCATGGAAGCTGTAGGCAAAGCTGCGGGCAAGGTAGTTGAGGAGGTGCGCAGGCAATTCAGAGAGATAAAAGGCATCATGGATGGTTCGGCAAAGCCTGACTATAGCCGCGCGGTAGACATCGTTACTTCCGCGGCCATCAAGCAGATGATCGTTCCGGCACTCATCCCCGTTTTGGCACCCATCCTCGTCGGCTTCATTCTAGGACCCGTTGCTCTCGGCGGATTGCTCGTCGGATCGATAGTCACTGGCCTATTCGTAGCCATCTCCATGACTTCCGGCGGCGGCGCTTGGGACAATGCCAAGAAGTACATCGAGCAAGGCGCCTTTGGCGGCAAGGGCTCGGAAGCTCACAAGGCGGCGGTTACTGGCGACACGGTAGGCGACCCTTACAAGGATACAGCGGGGCCTGCCATCAATCCGATGATCAAGATCCTGAACATCGTGGCACTTTTGATCGTGGCATTCTTGGTATAAGTAAGGTAGGCTTGTCCACAGAAAGGACAAGGCATGGAAAAAAACAATACCCCAAGAGAACCTATCGACCTGCAATTAATCTTGAATACAGTCGATTACCTTGATGATCAGGTCTGCGCGGCTGAAAGGCTTTTGCGCCAAAGGCATGTTAGACGAGAAACGTTCCTACGTGAGGAATATCAAAAAATACTCAACTCGACGAGGGCTGGCGCTACGACAGGCAGCCGATTCCAAGATAATCTGGTAATTTATTCTGGCCTCGATAGAGGCAGTATCCAGAAGATGAAGGCGTTCGACGCAAGATTAAGGAGCTCGGCCGGGCTCGAGCTTCTGATCAAGTTCAGCCACGAGAAACGTGTGAAATCCAGGACGGCCGAATCGGAATCAGAATATCGCCAAACAGAGCTGTATTATTTGGGAATGCTATCCGGAAAAGGGTTGGCGATGAAATGCGATGACGGCAACACGACGTTAACCATATATTTTCCTTTTAAGGCCTGGGTACGATGGGAAATAAGCGGCAAAACTCTGATCGACATGTCTTCTCGGATTGGTCCGATGCGCTTGGAATCACATCCAGCCTGTCCGGGTGCCCATTCGTTGTACAGGAAGATCACGGATGATGATGCCGACCCGACGACAAAGATCATGGTGGGTCAAGAAATCAACCTTTACCAGGAACCAGAGATCTCCAAAGCGCGAGCAATGCTCCATGCCGCACTGCCCCAAGAAATCACATTTCTAGGAGACAGTATATGAGATATCGTCAACGCAAAAGCGTCCGAACTCAACACTCGGGCGCTTTTTTTCAAAGCCGGCAAAATATGTTATGATATTCTCGCCATAATGTAGTGGCCTAACTTATTATTTGCCATAAAACAATGAAAAAAACCTATTATATCGGTGCCATTGCCGCCATAGCTATTGTCGCTTTGCCAGCTTTTTTGAATGCGCAGACCATGATGGACGTTGGGGGTGCCGCTGGAGTCGGAGCCTCTATGGACGGCGGTTCTGTCAGCGCAACGGTCAATGCCGGCAACAACATCCGGCAGCAAATACGCGATGATTACCAAAACCGACTGAATAATATAGAGAATAACCGAGATGCCAGGAATATACTGCTCGGTAGCAGCACAAGGCCTTTTGCCAGGCCGCCGATATTGGGCGGGGGCGAAAATGAGCGTCGCAATGCTTCTTCGACTGAATATCAAAAGTATTTTGTAGCATCATCAACCATTCAAAATATGCATCTTGAGATGGAAAGGATGAGGGAAAATCGCGTGCAAGAGCTGAAGATGCAAAAAAATCGCATGGTAAAGCAGCTCGGCCAAGTCATTGCAAACCTGCAACAGATCCGCGGGAGGATAGAGACACGTATCACAGAAGCAGAACAAAACGGAAAAGATATGACTGGTCCCAATAATTTGCTTGTTATCGCTGGCTCCAAAATCTCAACAGCACAACTGGCTGTAGTTGCTTTGGATAATTTTAATGCATCCTCTACGATAACGACTGCGGCAACTACTACCGTTGACCTCACTAAGCCCAGACAACTGTTAAACTCCGCGGAGCAGGCCATAAAGGTTGCACGCGATGCCCTGAATGCTGTCGTAGTCTCTTTGGCGCATAACCTGGGCGTCAAAATCGGCGGCGATAATGATAGAAATTCTACGCCGACCGCAACTGGAACAACCACTATTACCAGTACTTCAACGATCCAATAATCTTCATTAACAGTTTCAAATATAAATAACATGGACCAAAATTCTCAACAAGCATTAGCCAACAATTCAACACCGGCATTCGATGGCATGCCGGAGAGCCCCCTGCCGCCGCATCACAAAAAAGTAGGTCCTATAGTGGCGATCCTTGTCTTGGTGCTTGTCATGGTGATGGCGGGGCTATATTTCTTTGCTTCACAGCTCAATAATGCACAAACACCGACGACTGATGCATCCAATAATGCGTCCGCAAATCAAATTGTTTTCCAACAAAATGTTCAACCGGCTGAAAATACTGCCGTCGTCAGCCCATCGGTAACCCCGATCACCAATACTGACAATGATCCGCAATCTCTTGCCAACGACCTGAATGCGGCAACGAACAGTTTGGGATCGCAGAGTTTTTAATGCGCCCTTGTTCAGCTCATCCGATTCATGTAGACTCTTTTCCATGGACAAAACAACAAAATCTTACGAGACCGCAACTGTCAAAAAACTCGACAAATCGCAGGTAGAAATTATCGGATCCATTA
>CAZKSQ010000045.1:0-6475 GCA_964555555.1 uncultured Candidatus Saccharibacteria bacterium
AAGTATTTCCGCGAATATATCTTGAATAAAAAGCGCCGTCGATGGGTGCTGGGATTCGTGGGAGTGCTATTCATCTTCTCCGTCGGCTTGGTTGCAACGGGCGTGGTAAAAAGCGTATTTTTTCCAGTTTCTGATGGCGACTATGTATATATAGACATGCGCGCACCTGTCGGAACCAATCTCGACGCGACTGATGCTCTGGTCAAACCAGTCGAGCAGAAGCTTTTGGCATACAAGGAAGTTTCGAATATGGCGACGACCATCGGTTCCGCCAGCCCGAACTCCGGCTCATTCGGCTCTGGCGGTCCTAGCTCTTCCAACTTGGCGTCGATAATATTGACCTTGAAGGACAAGAGCGAGCGATCTATAAAATCATTCGACTTGGCAGACAAGATCCGGAATGACTTGGCTTCGACTTCCAATCTGGTGGTGAGCGTATCTGTGCCAGCCGGCGGCCCTCCTGCAGGCGCCGCCTTCGAGGCGCATATAGCAGGCGATGATCTGGATACCTTGAATTCCATAGTCCACGATTTGAGACCGATGCTGGCATCCATTCCAGGAACGGTAAATATAGATGTTTCGCAGAAAGAATCAGTGCCGCAATACACCTTCGAGCTGGATCCTGCGGCTATGGAGCAGGATTACTTGAATTCTGCTTTGGTCGGTTCGGCTTTGCGCACGGCTATTTCTGGCAATGACCTGGTGAAGATTATCGTCGGCGAGAAGGAGATCCAGCTCACAACGACTTTTGATCCGGCATCGATCCCCAACTTGGCTGCCATCCAAAATTTGCAGATACTTAACACTCGCGGCCAGCCGGTATTCCTGAAAGACGTTTCCAAGATCGAACTGAAGCCGGCGGTTGACGTGATCACGCGCATCGACCAGAAGCGCACGATCGTCCTTTCTGCAGGCACGGATTCGACGACCAATGGCCAAGCTGTCCTCGCGGCTTTCCAAAAGAAAATAGCGACTTATAAGATGCCAGCTGATTACACCATCACCTATGGTGGCCAAAATGAGCAAAATGCCGATTCTGTCGCCTCGGTCTTGCAGGCCATGGTTATCGCGCTTATTTTGATCGTCGCGACATTGATCATCCAGTTCAATTCTTTCCGCAAGGCGCTGATCGTGCTGGTGCCGATTCCTTTGGCTCTGATCGGCGTATTCCTGGGCATGGCTATATTCGATGTTCCTTTGAGTTTCCCGGGCCTTATCGGCATTCTGGCCTTGTTCGGCATAGTTGTTAAGAATGCGATCATTCTTGTAGACAAGATCAATTTGAACATAAAGAGCGGCATTGCCTTCGAAGATGCCGTTGCCGATGCAGGGAAGTCGAGGCTGGAAGCGATCTTCATCACATCTATCTGCACGATCTTCGGCATCCTGCCGGTCACGCTTTCCAATGAGCTCTGGCGGTCACTCGGGGGCGCCGTCATCTTCGGCTTGACGCTCTCTTCATTCCTCACGCTATTCATAGTGCCGGCATTTTTCCTCGTTTTGGTGAAGGATAAAAAGCAGCATTTTTAGGTCCGCGCGGCAGCGCTCAGACAGTCCTCGGACTTCGGATGCGGAACCTGTTGCCTGCCGCGCGACCAGAGTGCTCTTAAACTAATCGCACCACATTCGAGCCATGCAACGTACTACACCCACATAGGCATTTCAAGCCTATATTAGAAACTTACCAGAATAACTTTAAACGACCAAAATACACAAAATGAACATCAAAAAGATAGTTGCTATCGGTTCTATCGTTACAGCTTTTACTAGTTTAATATTTGCGATACCGGCGTTTGCGCAGGTTGGTGTCAATGTGCAGGGCGGTCCTCGCGGCCAAGGTGGCCGCATGGGCATGATGAGGCCTGGCGTATTCGGAACCGTCACTGCGGTCAATGGCGATACGGTTACCGTGACCGGCCAGCAGGGTTTCGGCTCTACTTCGCCGCAGACCACCTTTACCGTGGATGCGACCAATGCAGTCGTCACGAAAAATAACACTACCAGCACGCTTCCGAGCGTTGCAGTCGGCGACAAGATATTTGCAGTCGGCACAGTGAGCGGCACGAATGTCGCCGCCACCATGATCCGCGATGGCGTCATGATGGGCATGCGCGGAAGAGGTCCTGGAGGCACAGGTGCTCCTGGGCAAAATAAGGGTGGTTGGGCCGGCGCCACATCCACTCCGATACAGGGCAACGGCCAGCCGGTGGTTGCGGGCACGGTTTCAGCTATTAGCGGAAACCAGCTCACAGTCACGACCAAGAGCAACGTTACCTACTCGGTAGACTCCACGAATGCGAAGTTCGTCATCGGCAACAATACGCAAGCAGCGCTCTCTAATGTCGCTGTCGGCGATACTGTCATTGTCCAGGGCACGATCAACGGCACGAGCGTAACTGCTTCGACTGTCATCGACCAGACGAGCAAATCTGCAGGAGGCTCCAATCCTCCCGCTCATCCGGGCTTCTTTGGCGGCATCGGACAGTTCTTCATGCATCTGTTCGGGTTCTAAATCATTAAAAATCAAGTAAACCACAAGACAGGCTCAATCGGGCCTGTTTTGTTTTATAAAAAATAGCCTGCGACTTTTTGGGTGCGCAGGCTATTGTGAATTTAGGAACTTCGTACAGATCACTCGATCGCGGAAGCGATCTCTTCGATCGTCCGCATCACGGCATCGTAAGGGTCTTTTGCTTTGGTGATCGGGCGTCCGACGACGATGCGGTCCGCGCCAGCTTTGATGGCCTTGGCCGGTGTCATTATTCTTTCCGGATTTTGGTCGTCGGCAGGCACGATAGCCCAAGTCGGCCGGATCGCCGGCGTGTTGATCGTCATGTTTGGACCAATAATCCTCCTTACAGCTTCAGCTTCTTTCGCCGATGAAATGACTCCGCCGATACCGGATTTCAAGGCCCATTCGGCAAGTCGATTAACAGCAACGTCCGTGATGCAGGAATACATTTTCAGACAGTCTGCATCGTTCTGACTGGTAAGGACGGTAACCCCGAGTATTTCCGTGTCTGGCAATTCTTCTTTCAGTGCGCGCATGGCGGCGATTCCAGCACTACACACGACTGTTAGAAGTTCTGGTTTTGCTTCGCGCAGGAGCACACCATCAGTCGAAAGAGTTTCGGGGATATCAAAGAACTTGAGGTCAAGGAAGACTTTGAGCCCGCGTTTGTGGATATCGTCGCTTAGATCATAGCCGCATGCCCGCGACGCGGAGTTTACCTTAAGGTATACTCCCGTGTTTTCAAGCCTGTCAGTCAACTCGAGGACTTTAGATCGCACCCAGAATCTGGGAGTATTTCCAATACCGGGAGTCGGCTTGAAGTCTGCTGCGACAATAAGCCTCTCGGCCGGTGTTAGGTTTTTTTTCATTCAGCTTTCCTTTCTTTTTGAGGTTTAGTATTCCGCATTGAGCCGCATCCACTCTTCTCTGCCTTTGGGCCGGATAGCCTCCGAGCCTTCCTTGCAGTAAGGGCATGCTTCCGGAGTCCAGGTCGGCATCGCTTGGTCGATGAGAGCAACAATTTTCTTGTCACCGGCTTCCTTGAGGCCTGACCGATTAACAAGGACTAGGATGAATGGCAGAACTATTCCGCCGGCGCTGGTCACGGCATTCGCAGTCAAGCCAACGCTGCCGCCGGTCGTCAGCACGTCTTCGCAGAGCAAAATCCACTCGCTTGGCAACAGACCCGCTTCCTCACTGTTGAAAACCATGGATTTTATTCCAGCATCTTCATGCTTTGCCGGGGATGCCCAGAAGCATTCGCCTCTGTTATAAGCCATGACCTGATCGCTTATCAGCACGGCCAGCTTGGTCGCGCCGGTTTGGGGTCCGACGACGCCCGAGACTTCTATTATCTTTCCGCCCGATTCTGCAAAAAGTTCGAGCAGGTCAGACGCAGCATCTCTCAAGAGAATTTCGTCGGGAATGACAAGGCGACTGTTAAAGAAGCCGTTCGAGTGCATTCCGGAAGTCAGAAGCGCATGCGGGCGCTTGATGTTGCCATCGTGAATCCAGTAAGCATCTTTCTTTTTGTACTCCTCGATCCACTGTTGTTGGTTGCGAGTCATATATGTTCCTTTCAAGGTTCGGTTTCCACGCTTTTAGCCGCGTGCTTTGGCTGTAGAGGGATCTACTTCTAGCGAAACATTAGTGCATAGGCGCTGGAAAAGCAAACAGTTTGGCTCTATAATATATCCATCTTTAGCAACATAAACAAAACCAATGAACCCAGAAAATAAAGCGTCAGCTCCTAACAACAATGCCTCTGTGCCGAAGCCGGCAATGGATAAGGCAAGCCATAACATCGTGATGGGCATTCTCGCTTATCTCGGAGTACTAGTTTTCATCCCATTCTTTGCCAGCAAGGATGATCCGTTCGTGAAGTTCCATATCAAGCAGGGCTTGGTTCTCTTTTGCATCGAAGTGATCTGCTGGATACTGACGGCCATCCTACCGTTGTTCGGCATAATCTTTGTGATCGTAAACCTCGGAACGATAATCCTGTCTATTTTGGGCATCATAAACGCCGCCCAGCAAAAAGAGCGGGAACTGCCATTGGTCGGACAATATTCTTCATTCTTCAAGTTCTAATCCCTGTAAATACGCCTAAAAAATAATGAACAACAAAGCACTCGTAAGCATCTCCATAATACTCGGTTTGATATTCGTTGCGGTCGCGATCTACTACTGGATGGTTCCGGCTGGCTCGCTTGCCTCATTCATGCCCGGATATCTCGATGGCTCTACGCAAATCCACTTCAAGCACGGACTGGCTTCACTCATCGTCGGAATTCTTTTGTTTATCTTTGCTTGGTTCAAGAGCGCAAAGAAAAATTCGAGCATCTAAATTTCATATAAAGATGAGGAAGCGAGGCACGACCGTCGAGCCGTCGACAAGTGTCCACGGAGCTTGACGACGGGGACACTTCGTCGAGGCGAGGAGGAAGTGCCTCGCGTATTTATAATACGGAAATAATCACAAAGCTTAAAATTCCAGCGATGATGCAATAAACCGCAAACGGCTTCAATGTCTTTGTCCTGAAATATCTCGTCAAGAATTTTATGGACAAATAAGCAGCGATGCCAGAAGCGATCACGCCGACCACGATCGGTCCAAGAGGATAGTTTTGTCCTGGAATTATAAGCTCCGGCAACTTCAATACCGCAGCCGCCAAGATGATCGGAGTAGCAAGAAGAAAGGAGAATCGCGCGGCGTTCTCATGATTCAATCCGGATAATAGGCCGCCGCCCAACGCTGAACCAGTCCTAGAAAATCCTGGCAATAATGCCAATGCCTGTGCAAAGCCGATGCCTATTGATTGGGTCCAGGTCAGCTTTGCTATGTGTGCATCAGAATGTGATGCAGATTCGGTTGCAATGCTATTTTCAGCAACTCTTTTTCTAAGGATTTCAGCGCCATAGAGCAGAAGGCCATTCAAGAAAAGAAAGATAGAAACATATGCTGGCGATGCGAATATCAGCTTGACCTTTTCTTCAAAGAGCAAACCTAATATTCCTGCCGGGATTGTGCCGATGATCAAGAGCCAGCCGAGCTTGGCGTAGGTGTCGCCAGAATCGATCGAGCGGTTCTTCAGGGAACGGAATATGCCGCGGATTATGAGGAACCAGTCATCGGCGAAGAAAGTGAGAAGCACCAAGGCGGTCGCCAGGTGTGTTGCGACTAGGAAGATCAGGAAATAATTTGCGTTCTGGTCCAAACTCCAGCCCAAAAGCGCCGGAATGATGACGCTGTGGCCAAGGCTGGAAATGGGGAAAAGCTCGGCAATGCCCTGAATGGCTCCCAGAATGCCGGCTTGTAGATAAGTTATCATTGAACTATATTAGCACGATGGTTTATAATAGTGCCATGCGCTCCCGTCCGGCTTGGGTCAAGGAAATACCTGCTTCAGAGATGGTCTTTCCGACAACTCTCTTGGAACAATCCAAATATCTGTTTTGGCGTTTCTTCACGCCAGTCCACCCTTATTTCCGGGACATTCTCTTGAATCTCGGCGTGGTTCGCCATAGCGGCAGGCAAGACTTCCTCATCGGCTATGTCGCACCGGGCCAAACTATCAAAGAATTCGTCGACCACCTAGTGGGCCATGGCTTCGGCAACCATTTCATCGCGCTCATCGACCAGGGCGAAGTCGCCGGCCTCCGCTATGTCAGCGATTTCCGCTATCAATATCACATCCGTGTCTTCGAAGACGGCGAGGTTCGCGCACATTTCGAATATACGCCGGAATGCTATCCGATCCTGCACATGAAGAAAGTAGAGCAGAGGGATTGCAGAAATGAGATTCTAAAAATAATCGGCGACAGGATTGTTTCGGCTGACAGAGTTTCGTAAGCGGGAAGGCCGCACTCGTTTGTGCCGTCCTGCGGGTCGCCAACAAAAAACTACCGGCATTTTCACAAAACATGTCCTACAAGGATTCGGACTAGTTTTGGAAAATGCAA
>CAZKSQ010000046.1:0-6392 GCA_964555555.1 uncultured Candidatus Saccharibacteria bacterium
TCGGCACTGGCGAGCATGACCTGGAATTGAAAGCCAAAAGAGTCTCGGAATGGCTGGGGAACGGCGACCGCGTCAAGATCGACCTTTACCTCATCGGACGTTCCAAGTATATGGACCTGAATTTCCTCAAAGAAAGGCTGGAAAGGATACTCAAGCTCATTACTGTAGAATACAAGATCTCGCAGGAACCGGTCAAAGGGCCAAAGGGACTTACCGTAATAGTTGAGAAGAAATAATTTTATGATGAAAACAACCAAATCATTTGCAAAGCGCCTCAAGGTCACAAAAAATGGCAAGATTTTGTCTAGGAAGCCCGGTCAGAACCATTTCAACGCCAAGGAGCGCTCAAGGACAAGCATGGGCAAGCATAGGATGGTCAGCGTAAGGATGAGCAACAAGATTCGAAGCAAATTTTTAGTAAACCTATAAACCAATACCATGTCCCGAGTAAAAAAAGCAGTCCACGCGCTCAAAAACCGCAGGAAAGTCCTCCGCCAAGCCAAAGGCTTCCGTTTTCGACGTTCCACCAATGAGCGCGCCGCCAACGAAGCTCTCGCCCATGCCGGCGCTTATGCCTTCGCCCATCGCCGCGACAAGAAAGGCGACTTTCGCCGGCTCTGGAATGTGAAGATCAATGCCGCCCTCCGTCCGCTCGGCTTTTCCTACAGCAAATTCATGGGTGCCGCAAAAAAGAAGAATATCTCGCTGGATCGCAAGTCTTTGGCGCTCTTGGCCGAGACCAAGCCTGACGCTTTCAAAAAGATTGTCGCTATGGTAAAGTAGGCAGAGCTTGTCTTTGGCAGCCAGATTCAGCATCAGATGGGTTTCATACAAATAATCGGCTCCACAACAAAAGACGAGCGACAGTGCCTCAAGTCAGTTCCCACGACTTGAGGCTTTTTTTCAAAAATTATAGATTGTAAGCTGTATCCTTGTCAGGCACAATTGCTTTGACATTCAATTCATTATTTATCTTTTGCGCCAAGAACATAGAAGCCGCAGGCTCGCCCATTACGACAAAGACTTTTTTCAGTCGGTCCGACGCAGTCGCGACGAACTCCAATAAATGATCGCTATCTTTGTGAGCCGAGTAGCCATAGAGCGTCTCAATCTTGGCTTTTACGTTTATTTTATTGCCATGAATATTTACATTCTTCTCCCCTTCTGCCAGGCGCCTGCCGAGGGAGCCGGCGGTTTGATATCCGACCAAAAGAATCGTATTTTTTGGATCGGGCAAAAGATGCTCTTCATGGCCGATGACGCGTCCGCCTACTGACATCCCGGAGCCAGCTAATATTATTTTGGCGCCCTTTATATGCTCTATGGAATTTGACTGGCCTTGAGAAATCGTATATTTAAGATGCGGAAAAGCAAAGATATTGTCGCCGCGCTGGATCTGTTCGCGGACGCGATCATTGAACAATTCCGAGCTGTTCTTGTATATATCGGTAGCTTTTATTGCCATCGGCGAATCGACGAAGACGGGCACGCTCGGTATGCGCTTTTGCTCGACCATGTTGTTCAATTCATAAAGCAATACTTGCGTGCGATCTATAGAAAAGGCAGGAATGACTAGCGTGCCTCCGCGAGCAATCGCAGCTTTTATGATCTTTTCGAATTGGGCCGTCCTCTGTTCCTTGGGCTCGTGGTTCTTGTCGCCATATGTGCTTTCCATGACGATATAATCTACATCGCCAATGTCTTCTGTGTCCCGTAGCAAAGGTGCCGGAGAATTGCCCAAGTCGCCGGTAAAGAGGATCTTGATTGTGTCATTCCCGCGAAGGCGGGAATCCAGAGGCACAGACCCGGGTTCATGCTTCTGGATGCCTGCCTTCGCAGGCATGACACAAACTTCGACCATCGCCGAACCCAAAATGTGGCCCGCGTCTTTGAAAATGAATGACGCTTCCCCGATTTCACACTTCTCATGATAAGGGATCGTTTGCCACAGCGGAAAGCTGGCATTCACATCATCGAGGCCATAGAGAGGCACGCTATTCGAGCGCTTCGCTTCTTCCGCCAGAATATTCACGGCATCATTCAAGACCAGCTCGGCCAACTCCCTCGTCTGCGGCGTCGAATATATCTTGCCTTTAAAGCCTTCTTTGACCAGTTTTGGAATGCGGCCGACATGATCCAGGTGAGCATGCGTGATGATCAGATGGTCGATCTTGGCAGGATCATAAGCGAATGGCTGCTTATTGGCGTCTTCCGCAAATCTTTCTCCCTGTACCATGCCGCAGTCGATGAGGATCTTCTCGCCGCCTTCTGTTTCCAGTAAAAAATTGGCGCCGGTGACGGTCCCTACGCCTGAACAAAATTTGAGATCGAATGCCATACGAACAATTATAGCAAACAAAAAACACCCTTGTCGGGCGCTCTTTATCAGTTGCGAGAGTACCATAACCTGTAGTACCAGGTGGGTGACCTCACGACGAACGCCAGAGCGCTCGCGAATTTGATCTCCCGGAATTTATGGTATAGGGTTTATACTCTCGCAACCTGACTCCATTTTAGTCTCACTCTAAAATGCCGTCAAGGTTGACATCGTAAAGGATTTGTTCGTGGACCAGCCGATAGCTCATGAGTTCGTGGTCCTTGAACCATAGCTTGATCTCATCTTCGGCTTCTTTGACAGAACCGGAGGCATGGATAAGATTCCTGATGGCACGGACATCTGCATCGCTCATAGCATAGGAGTCAAGGACGAAATCGCCTCGAATGGTTCCAACGTCGGATGTCAGCGGTTCTGTACTGCCGGTGATCTTTCGAACGACTTGGACTGCATGCGCGCCTTGCCAGACCATGGCGATGACTGGACCGCTGGTCATGTACTTTTTCAAGACTGTCAGAACTTTTTCTGAAACTTTTATCGGATCAGTAGAAGGCGGCTTCTGGCCCTTGTCAGTGTATCCCTTTATGGACTTCAAGCCGGTCTTCATCATCCATTCGGGATCTAGAGTGTAGTGCTTCTCGATGAATTCCGCCGTGGGCAAAAGCATCTTTACTCCCGCCAATTTCAGGCCGATGCGTTCGTAACGACCAATAATCTCCCCTATTAGGCTACGCTGTATGCCATCCGGTTTGATTACTATTAATGTACGTTCTTCTTTGGGGTGTGGTTTCATTGGTTGAGTATAAAATAGTGTGGCGATAATCGCAATAATACAGAGGACTCGCCTCTGTATTACGCAGTTAATATTTCCGCATCCCCTTTTGTTATAAGTACCGTATGCTCAAAATGAGCGCTGGGAAGCCCGTCAGCGGTCTTGTAAGTGTATCCGTCAGCATCCAAAAAGATATCCTTGGTGCCCAGATTGAACATCGGCTCTATTGCTATGACCATGCCGGGGCGTAATATCGGTCCAGGCTTGTCCATAATAAAGTTCGGCACATACGGCTCTTCGTGCACAAAATAGCCAACACCGTGGCCAGATAATTCTTCTACGATCCCATATTTGCGAGACAAACCTATGACCTCAATGGCCGCGCTTATATCGCTCACTCTCTTGCCGCCTTTTGCAACTTTTATGCCAGCCATTAACGCTTGCTTTGTAACCGCAAGAAGTTCTGCCAATTCCGAGCTGATCTTGCCAACCGGAACAGTGATGGCGGCATCAGTGATCATTTTCTCGTGAATCAAACCCAGATCAAGACTCACAATATCCCCTTCTTTCAAAATCTTAATATCTTCGTTAGGTATGCCGTGGACGATTTCATTGTTTATAGAAACGCAAAGAGAAGCCGGATAAGGACGCGAAGAGCCACGAGGCTTATAATTTAGAAAAGCGGATTTATCACCGCCTTTGGTGATGAGTTCGCTGGCCTTATCATTCAGCTCTTTTACATCCAAACCTGGCTGCACCATTTTCGCCAGCTCTCTCAAAATTTCGGCATGGCGCTTGCCGCCCTCACGCAGAATAGCGATATCTTCTTTTGTCTTGATTGTAATCATTTCACCACAAAACTACACCAAACCCACCGTTTTTACAATCTCTTTGTGGATTTCCTCGACAGAGCGTTCGCCATTTATTTCATGGAATGAGTAGAAGGAATTGTTTCTATAGTATTCTATTGCCGGCGCTACTTCGGCATCGAACCAATTCAAGCGCAGCTCGATGTCCCTCACTGTATCGTCCTTGCGCTTCCTCTCCATCATCCGGCTTTCGGACCATTCGCGGGAAACATTCAAGACAATGATATGCGGATTGGTACGCAGATAAAACTCGAAGGCTGTATGCAAGACTGCGGCTTCATCACGCCTTCGCGGCGTGCCATCAATGATCAGATGGCAGTCCTTCCTCATGTTCATGACCAGGAATTGTGACCAGAGGAATACCGTCAGGAATTCCGGCTGAAGGCCGCCTGCTTCGAGGATGCCCTTGGAGACTTCTTGGGTATGGGTCGCGCCTTTTATGAAGTCGCGAAAAAGCTTGCCAGTTTCGAGATGGGCGATCGGCAGTTTGTGCTCTTGCTTGGATAACGCATCCTCCAATAGCGCTGCTTGAGTGCCCTTGCCGCAGCCAGAGCGGCCGATAAAGATGAAGGTTTTTGGGGTCATGGAATAAGTTTATCACATTCTGTGTCATGCCTGCGAAGGCAGGCATCCAGAAGCATGAACCCGGGTCTGTGCCTCTGGATTCCCGCCTTCGCGGGAATGACACACGAATTTAGTACTCCCTCATCGCCACCTGCGCATCGATCTTTTTCAAGAGATCGAGGACTACTGAAACCACGATGAGAAGCGCCGTGCCGCCGATCGTTATTGTGCGATTACCACTGTTGAAAGCTTGGATTATTATAGGCAGGACCGCTATTAACCCCAGGAATAGCGCGCCGACCAGAGTGATGCGCGTAACTATGTTCGCCAGATAGTCTTGGGTGTGCTCGCCTGGCCTAACTCCA
Source organism: uncultured Candidatus Saccharibacteria bacterium (assembly GCA_964555555.1). Taxonomy (GTDB): domain Bacteria; phylum Patescibacteriota; class Minisyncoccia; order Phycocordibacterales; family PALSA-1337; genus C7867-002. The sequence goes on from CAZKSQ010000046.1 coordinate 4,906, forward strand.
GGAATGAAAGCGCCGGACTGCTGGAGGTTCTCCGAAATGAGTTTGGGGTCGAAAGTGACTGCCGTATAGAAATAAGTGAAAGCGACGACCAGTATGAAGTACATGATGCCATAAAAGAGCTGGTTGCTGAAAAAGCTGAAGACGGAACCGGCGATATTGGCAACCACCGCATTGGAAGCCTTGGAAAGAGGGCCGGCGATCATTTGGGGCAGGATCAATATGGAAAGCGCGAAGATGATGGGGATGACGCCGGCTTGGTTGAGGCGCAAGGGCAGATAAGTCGAAGCGCCGCCGTAGACTTTATTGCCGCGGACCTGCTTGGCATAAGTTACCGGCACCGATCGTTCGGCTTCAGTAATGAACACTGTAGCGGCGACAGCTAGGATGGCAATCGCTAGGAATACGATGTATGTCGGAATCTGTCCGGCGCTGATCGTGCCGCCAGCGAGTTGCGCAAAGAAGTTGGAAACTGCTAGAGGCAGGCGTGCGACTATGCCAGCAAAGATGATAAGCGACACGCCGTTGCCTATGCCGAACTCGGAGATAAGCTCGCCTAGCCACATAAGGAGCATCGAGCCGCCAGTAATTACAACTGCATTCAAAATAAGGCTGCTAACGGTCAAATGTGGCAAGACATTCTGGGACTGCAAAAGCATCATGAAGCCTGTAGCGGAGACCAAACAAAGCGGCACAGCCAAATACCTGGAATATTGCGACAGCTTCATGCGGCCAGCTTCGCCTTCTTCATGCATGAGAGCCTTCCATGAGGGAAACATCATCGTGAGAAGCTGGATGACGATCGAAGCCGTAATGAAAGGTCCTACACCAAGCATCATGATGGAAAGGTTGGAAAGGCCGCCGCCGGAAAAGATATTGAAGATGCTGAAGAACTGGTTCGAGGACAAAAGTTTGGAAAGCTGTGCGGCATCAACACCAGGTATTGGAATAACAGCAAGAGCGCGGAATATCACCAGAGCGAGAACAGTAAAGCCGATCCTGCCCCTCAAAATAGGATCTTTCAGTGCGGTCGTGAATTTTTGCCAGAAGTTGTTCATTGCAAATGAGTTGCTATTTCACACTGATAACTCCACCCGCTTTTTCAATCTTACTCTTTGCCGAGGCTGAAATCGTGCATCCGGCGATCATGAATTTCTTGGTCAATTCGCCATCGCCTAAAATCTTTATCGAGGGGATCTTGCCAGACTGCGTCTTTACAACGCCTTTTTGGACGAGAATGGTCGGCGTGATGGAGTCTCCTGCTGAAAATATTCCCTCCAAGGCTCCGACATTCACAACAACCTTGATGTCTTCGATGGATTTGTTGGAATTCACTCCGCGGCCGCGCAACTTTGGCAGCTTCTTGATGATGTCTCGCCATTCTGGTCGGCGCTTGTTGCCGGCGCGCGCGGTCTGGCCCTTGCCGCCGCGGCCGGAGGTCTTGCCGCGCTTGCCGCCGCGAGCGACGGTGATGCGCTTCATATTTTTAT
>CAZKSQ010000047.1:0-6037 GCA_964555555.1 uncultured Candidatus Saccharibacteria bacterium
GGAAATTGGAAATTTGTCATTTTTATTCTGGATTCCCGCCTTCGCGGGAATGACAGGCTTTAATCTCATAGCGCTTTCATCATCTCCAAAACAAACCCCTTATCGCCATTCCTGGCATTGACCGTAGCCTTGATCGCAAGACACTTATCGATCGCTATCAATTCACGGAACTCGCGATAAGTCCTCGGAAAAACTACAGCATCTGCAGTTCCAGAGAAGTCTGCAATAGTGACGAATGCCATAGTCTCATTATTCTTCGTCTGCACTGCTCGTACTTCATTGATAATCACGCCTAGAATAACCGATTCGCCCTCTTTTTTCTCCTCCAATGCTTTCTTGATATCTATATCTTTCTTTTCTATCATGGCTCGGAATTTTTCCAGCGGATGGCCAGAAATGTACAGACCCAAAAGTTCTTTTTCCCATGCCAGCTTATCTCTCATATCAACTAGTGGCGCATCTGCCAATCGCAGAGCTGGCACGCTTGAAGCATCTGTCATCATGCCAAAAAGCGAATCTTGGCTATCATTCCTGGCAGCGCTTTCCTTATTATATTCAAGCAAACGGTCTATGTTCGCTATCATGATGCCGCGATCTTCGCCAAAACAGTCCATGGCACCAGATTTAATCAATGCTTCCAAGGACTTCTTATTAAGGTTCCTGTCTTTGACTCTATCTAGGAATTCAGCAAGAGACTTGAAATGGCCGCCACGCTTCCTTTCGTCAATGATCGCAGTAGAAACCCCCTGGCCAAAGTTTTTGATCGTTACCAGCCCAAAACGGATGCGGTAGGGATGTGTCTCGCTTTTGATGACGGTGAATTGACTAAAGCTTTCATTCACGTCAGGCGGCAAAACTGGAATAGCCATGCGCTTACATTCCGTGACTATTTCAGCGATCATTTCAATGTTTCCAGATTCGGCAGTCAAAACCGCCGACATGTAGATTTCCGGATAGTTCGCTTTCATATAAGCGGTTTGGTATGCCACTTTGCCGTAGCTGGCCGCGTGGGCTTTGTTGAATCCATAGGCAGCAAAAGGCTCGATCAGTTTCCAGAGCTCCATAGCTTTCTTTTCGGCCATTCCATTGGCGATGAAGCCCTTGATCAGCTTATCCTTCTCGCCTTGCATTTCTGCGGGGATTTTCTTGCCCATGGCCTTGCGGAGTTTGTCGGCTTCCAGCCATGAATATCCTGCGAGCTTGATAGCGATCATCATGACATCGTCCTGATACGTGATGACGCCATATGACATATCCAGTATGGTTTTCATTCTTGGGTCAAGATACTTGATCTTCGAGTGGTCTTGTTTTCTCTCAATGTATTGCGGTATGGCTTCCATAGGGCCTGGGCGGTAAAGGGCGACCATGGCGTTGATATCGTGTATGACAGATGGTTTCAGATCCACCAAGAATTTTGTCATGCCAGAACCGTTCAGTTGGAATAAGCCGATAGTTTCGCCTCGGGCGAGCATTTCAAAAGTTTTCTTATCGTCAACATTTATGTTTTCAATATCGATCTTGATATTCTCGATCTTATTCACGCGGTCGACGGCATCGGCAAGAATCGAGAGGTTTCGTATTCCCAGGAAGTCGAATTTGAGCAGGCCGGCATCTTCGATGGCGTGCATGTCATATTGGGTGATAATCTTGCCTTCGCCTTTGGGATCGAACTGCAATGGCGTGAAGTCGGTTAGAGGCCGAGGCGCAATGACAACGCCAGCGGCATGCACGGAGATGTGGCGGGCACAGCCTTCTATTTTTTTTGCCATGTCAATGATCCTCTTTGTCTCCGGATCCTTGTCATACAAAGCAGTCAATTCTGGGACGCTTTCCATAGCGTGTTTGATGGTCATAGGGAAGCCTTGAGAGCCCATAGGGATGAGCTTGGAGATGCGATCGCCGGTTTCAAAAGGGAAGCCCATGGCGCGCGCCACATCTCTTACCGCACCTCTTGCCATCATGGTTCCGAAAGTACCGATCTGCGCCACGTTGTCCTTGCCATACTTTTGCCTGGCATAGGCTATCATCTCGTCACGGCGGTTGTCGGCATAGTCCATGTCGATATCTGGAGCTGATGGCCTTTCTGGATTCAAGAAGCGCTCAAAAGGCAGGTTATATTCCAGCGGATTAACGTTTGTAATTCCTGCCAGGTAAGTGACTAGCGAACCAGCGACGGAGCCTCTAATCGTTGTCAGGATTGAATTATCATGCGCGAAGTGAAGGAGGTCAGACACCACCAGGAAATATGGGGCATAGCCTTTCTTTCTGATAACTTCGAGCTCGTACTCTATGCGTTTTTTGGCTTCCGGAGTTTCGACGAAGTTCTTTTTGATAATGCCTTTATTGACCAAGCCTCGGAGCCCATCGTCATAGCTTCCTCCTCCTTCGATGATGAAATTCGGAAAGACCCAGTTGCCCAATTTCAATTCCAGATTGCACGTTCCAGCAATTTTCTCGGTATTAGCCAAAGCTTCCGGCATGTCCCGGAACAATTCTTCGGCGCGTTCAGGTGAAATGAAAGAAAAATCATCCTCTTCGTCTTCAGAGACTCTTTCTGATGAGTCGCTGTGCGAATTGACTCGCAGTAATGTGTCTCGTGCCTGGCGATCTTCCGGCTTCATGTAAAAAACATCGTGCGCGGCCATTATCTCGATCTTCTCACTGGCGGCAAAATCTTTAAGAACCTGCATATTAGCGTTATGGCCTTCGATTTCTGGATGCTGTGTTATTTCAATATAAAGCCTGTCGCCAAACACTTTCTTGTAAAATAACGCAACTTCTTTGGCCTTATCTTTTGTCCTGCCACGCAAAGAATTGGAAATATCCCCTGAAAAGGATGGCGATATAGCGATCAAGCCCTCGTTGTATTTTTCAATAAGCTCGCGATCTATCCTCGGCTTATAGTAGAAACCTTCAAGGTGAGAAATAGTAACAAGCTGGACTAGGTTCTTGTAGCCGGTCTCATTCATGGCTAGAAGGACTAAACGAGTGCGCCGATTATCAATGCCAGCTTCCTTATCATGCCTAGTTCTTTCGGCGAGATAGAAATCCACACCAATTATTGGTTTGATCTCCTTCTTCTTACAAGCTTTATAGAACTCGATCGCGCCATACATATTCCCATTATCAGTCAATGCCAATGAAATCATGCCGAAGCCCTTGGCCGCTTTTACCAGATCGTCGACTTTCGGCAGGGCAGTGAGGAGGGAATAGTGAGAGTGGACATGCAGGTGGGTAAACTTGCTCATAAGGGCAGTATAGCGGGATAATTTCCAATTTCCAAGTACAAATTTGGAATGGTGTTAGAATAAAACCATGGAGAAAATAATCATCGGCATTGACGAAGCAGGTCGCGGCCCTCTTGCTGGACCAGTTGCAGTTGGAGCCTTCGCGATCAAATCGAAGGAGGTCTTGAAGTACTTCAAAGGAGTGAAAGATTCTAAGCAATTAAGTGCCAAGCAGAGGGAAGTCTGGTTTGGTGAGATTAAGAGATTGCGTGCATTGAATAAGATTGGCTTTGCAGTTTCATTTTCCAGTGAAGTTGTAATAGATCGGCAGGGAATTTCAAAAGCAGTCGCACTGTCGATCGCCCGATGTCTGAAGAAGTTAACCAAACAGGGCTTCTGCGTGCCTCGATCAGAAATTAAGCTGGACGGACTTCTAAAAGCTCCTATTAAATACAAGAATCAGAGAACCATTATTGGCGGCGACGAAAGCGAACCCTTGATCGCACTCGCTTCAATTTGCGCAAAAGTTTTGAGAGATAGGAAAATGGGCAGTTTGGCAAAAAAGTATCCTCATTACGGACTGGAAATACACAAAGGTTATGGGACAAAGAAGCATTATGCTGCGATTTCGAAGTATGGCGTGGCGGAATTCCATAGGAAGAGCTATTTGAAAAATAAATAAAGACATCTCATATTACTTGACATTTGTAAAGTAATAGTGTAGGATTGTGATGTTTAACCATAAACAAAGCAATGGGTGAATAAATGGCTATAAATATAGATTTTCCATGAATTTACCCCTAACACTATGAACAAAATTATCAACAATAAAATTCTTGGCCTTGCTACAGCTGCAGTTGCAGTATTTGCATTTGCGATGATTTTTAGCCCTGTTTCGGCCTTAGCTTACGGGTATTCTTACCCGACTGACGGGTATTACAACCCTTCGCCGAGCGGATATTACAATCCGACGCCGATAGTCATCCAGCCCCAGCCGATATTTATACCGGCTCCGGTTATCGTACAGGTTCCTACACCGGTCTATTATCCAGTTCCAGTAGCTGTGCCTGTCGCTGTTCCTGTATATTACAGGCCTCTCGCCGTATCTTGTTCTGCTAGTACAAACTATGCGCAAATCGGCCAGCAAGTCACCTGGAACGCTTATGTTTCCGGCAATGACGGCAATTACAACTATTCTTGGTCAGGTTCAGAAGGTTTGAATGGTTATGGCGCATCAGTTTCTGGTGCTTACAATACTCCGGGCCAAAAGCTCGCTTCTGTAACTATCAATTCTAATGGACAAACTATTACAGAGCCTTGCAACAGTACAGTCATTGTTGCGGCTCCGATAGTCATCCAGCCAGTCTATACACCAGTTCAGGTTCCGATATACAATCCGACGCCTGCTTACAAACCTAAGGCGGTCGTTCACATCAATGCAAATAAGGTCGTTGTGAAGTCTCCGAAGACTATCGTTATTACCAATAGCGTTGAGATCATTCAAAGGAATCAAAATGGTCAAAACCAGAATGGCCAAACTGTACAAAATTCACAGCCGACACAATCTCCGACAGTGAATCTTCAGCCGCAAAATCAGACACAGACAGCAGGAGTCAACAATTTTACCCTTAGCAATGTGCCATGGGGATGGGTTGCCGCTCTTGTCATCTTGATCTTGTTTGCGACGGTTTTGTATCTCTTGTTCAATAGGCAAAAGATATAAGAGTATAGCCGCATTGCCACAGGGCAAGCTCCAAAAATAAAAGTCTAAAAATAACACCAAAAACCCCTTGAAATATAGGGGTTTTTGTGTACTTGACACATAACTTATAATATGATAATCTAGTAATGTAGAACTTTGAAAGACCAGTTATGACAACAAAGAGATTTGTCGGAGACGACTTTGAAGAGGCGTACGCTAAGATCTTCAATTGCAGCGTCGTTGGAGGAATTCGCGATGGTGGCAAGGATCTTGAATTGCATAGAGCCTCGATTCCTTTCGTTCAGGTCAAAGCATCATGGAGGGGAGCTTATGAGTTCCTGTGCATGTCGCTTCATCGGAAACACTTTATCCCTCTTTGCATCGGAGAGCCGAGCAACAGTGCTGAAGAGATGATCAATTCGATTGTCAAATTCGGTGCTTGGATCGGTAAAGACATCGCAAAAAGAGATGAATTGCTCATTGCAGTAGCGAAAATCCGATCGCTCTGCGCTGCTTAGATTTGGTATGAAGAAGTACGACGAAATCCTCCAGACTCTGATTGACAGTATCGAACGTCGGGACGGTACTGCGAAGGTTGAATGTATCCGAAAGGAGATTCAGCAGAAAGTAATGGAGGGAATGAAACGTGAAATGATCCTGCAGATTCTCGAACGTGAGAGTTCAGGAGCCAGGCAACGATTTCTAACATTGTATCCCGAATTGGTAAAACCTTACCGGAATCGAATCCGTTAAGCACAAAAAATGCCAGCGTACTCCAACGAGTATGCTGGCATATTTTATTTTCTGCTCTTTATTTCCTCTGATAGTCTTTGCAGTACTTCTTCGACTGCAAGTTGTCCAATCTGCCCTTTATCCCTACTTTCGAGCGTAACTTTATTTGCCTCAATATCTTTCTGGCCAATAATAATGAAATAAGGTATCTTTGAAGTCTTTGCATTCCTGATCTTCTTGCCAAAACCGTCATTTGATAGATCTATCTCCGAACGGATGCCAGCTTCATTTAATAGTTTGTGAACATATTGTGCAGCCTCGAAGTGCGCCTCGGCGACGGGGATGACTTCGACTTGGACGGGTGAAAGCCAGAGAG
>CAZKSQ010000048.1:0-5973 GCA_964555555.1 uncultured Candidatus Saccharibacteria bacterium
TTTCTGCGGTCGTCTTTGCAACTACATCGAATATGCTGGAAAGGGCCATGTGTGATGCAAGCACTTTCTTTGCATCTTCGATTTTCACGTTAGCAAGCTGTAATTGTTGAATCTGGCCATAGTTGAAGCTTTTTTCGGCGTTGGACAAAGTCTGCTTCAAACTATTCTGATTGTTGAGAAGGACGATTTTCCAAGCATATAGCACTGCCCCAAGGCCGATAGAGATGATAAAAAGGAAGACGCCAAAATTCATGAACCAGCTGCCGGTCCTTGTCGGCTTCAAATGCATTGGCACGCCCGTAGTGACGCCCTGTGCTCCCGATGTCGGCAGAGGCTTCTTGGGAATAAAAGAGGTTTGAAATTTCGTCTCCATATGCTTTCAATGCTAAGTATAGCAGTAACGCGCGCTTTGCACCTGTGAATAACCTATTCGAGCTCTTCCAGCCGGCGCAAGGCGGCGCCGATCGCGACAGCAAACTCTGGTCCGGCAAGCGCCAGCTCCTCGCCGAGGAATGCCGGCGTCTCGAGCTTGGCGAAGGGATTGGCATAGACGACTTCTGTCTGGAATCCTATCTTCGCTATGTCGGTAAAGCCTTTGAGCAAGGCTCCGCCGCCGGTAAGCACGATCTTGTTGATATTCTTGTTGTATTTCTTCTGATAACTCAAAAGAGTAGTGTTGGCTTCATAGAATATATAATCTAGATTTACAACGATGATCTCGTTCATCTCTTTGTATTCTGGGCCGCCCTTCAAGCCATATATCCTTTTCATATGTTCCGCTTCCACGACGCTTATAGACAAAGTTTTTGATAATGCCAAAGTTATGTCCTGGCTGCCGCGGTTGATGATGTGAGACGACCGCAAAACTCCCCTTTCGACTATATAAAGTTTGGTGATACGGGATCCGAAATCGATAATCATGCTCGTTCCGCTGCCAGGATCCGACACAGCTCTGATCGAGCTGAAGATCTCGATCTCATAAAAGCTGGGTGTGAGCCCGCTGCCGCCCATGATCGCCTGGTAATTGTTTATGTATTGATTGTGGATAGCGACGACCAAGAGGTCCTGACCGGGTTTTTCGTCTTTCTGCCCTGCTTCGTCAGTCGTATATTCTTCTTCGCGCGGTATCACAGAAAAATCCAACACGACTTCATTCATGGGAACTGGGATGAACTTCCTGGCCTCCAGATTGACAACTTCCCTTAACTGTTTCTCTTCAACCATAGGTATGGTTATAAAAGATATTAGGCTCGAAGAGAGCGGCAATGCCACGCCACATATGGTAGTAGTAGTCTTTGCTTCGCGCAAAATGTCCTTGAGCGCTTCGGTAAGCTTTTCGGTGGGCAAGTTGGTAGCGCGGCCAACTTCTACGCCAGCATAGGGGCCGAGAGCCAGCTCGCCATAAGTCTCGAGGACTGCCCGACCCTTCTTTTTCTTGATCTGGACGACCTTTACGGCCGAGGCGCCTATGTCTATACCCAGAACGCTGTGCTCCTTTTTGAAATTCAGCAATGATGAAAAGGATGACAAGAATGACATGGTGATATTATAGCAAACATTGGTAGAAAATAACCAACTCTTGCGTTAGAATAACTACAAGTTCTTTAGGCACTCCCTCCTCGCGACGACGAAGTGTCCCCGTCGTCAAGCTCCGTGGACACTTGTCGCTCGCTCGACGGTCGTGCCACTGAGAAACATTAGTTACTAAAAATGCTTTTAAAAAATCTCTGCAACTGGTTCCTCGATTCGCTCTTCCCTCTCGCCCGAGAAGAAGATGAGCTTTTTTTGCTGTCGCCAGACAAGGCTTGGCAGACTCTTGCCAAAGCGCCCAAGCCTCCTGTGTCTTCAGCCGATTCAGTCTTCGCTTACAAGGATGAGCGCGTCCGCAAGCTAATCTGGAATATAAAATACAAAAGATCCGCAAAAGCAGTTGCCATAGGCGGCTATGCGCTTTTTGTAGCCTTGAAGTCATTGCCAAAAAATTCCGAATATCCGCCCATCCTGATCCCCATGCCTATCACCCCAAAAAGGTTGCTCGAGCGCGGATACAATCAATGCCAGCTATTGGTAGATGAGGTGACGAGACTGGATATCGATCACAAATTTTCCATTGAAAAAGAACTGCTTCTCCGAGTTCACCACGATAGCAGGCAGACATTGAAGAATCGGCAGGAACGGTTAGCTAGCACAAAAGGCATCTTTGAGGTTAACAAAGAAAAAGCAAGCGGATTGTCGAATCGCACCATTATTGTAATCGATGATGTGATAACGACTGGCAGTACGATAAATGAGGCGATGGCGGCACTAAGAAACGCCGGCCTTAGGAATGTTTCCGGACTCTCGCTGGCGCACTGATTATCGGAAAGTAATTATTTGGCAATAATTTTAACAAACCTCCTTTTGCCGATTTTTAAAACGGTCATGCCGGTCGGAATAAAATTTGGATCCGTGATCTTCGTATCGTCTTCGAGCCGGACTGCGCCATCAGAGACCAACCTGCGCCACTCTGTCTTGGAATCAACGATCTTTGCCTTGACCAAAGCATCAGCCAATGTTTCTGCTTCGACAAGCTTAATTTCCTGAATGTCTTCCGGCGTACCGCCTTTGCCGAATGTATTATGAAATGCTTCCTCTGCTATTTTCGCCTTTTCTTCGCCATGAAAGCGCTTCACAATGTCATGTGCGACGTGAGCTTTCGCATCTCGGGGACCCAAGTTCATAATCGAGTCTTTTTCCGACATCGGTATCCGCGTGCAATTCAAGAAAAGCACTTCGGTCATCGGATCCGGCAGAGCCATTAAAGCTCCGAAAAGCTCATTCGGTCCTTGGTCAACGAAAACGCCTGTGCCATTGGACTTGGACATCAGTTCGCCGGTCTTTGGATTGGCAATAAGGTTGAGAGCGATAACAAGCTTCTCTTTATTTTTGAGGCGTTTAAGAAGCGTCCTGCCAGCAAGAGCATTGAAGATCTGGTCTGTGCCGCAAAGCTCTGCATCGACATCCATCGCCACGCTGTCATAGCCCTGCATCAGCGGGTACATGAATTCGTGGATATGTATAGGCGTGCCCTCTTGCATCCTCTTTTGGAACATATCGCGCTCGAGCATTTGCTGTACCGTGAAGTTGGAAGCTAGCTCGACAACATCAGCGAAGGTAAGCTTCGAAAGCCACTCGGAATTGTATTTTATGGTCGCGGGATTATCTTTGTCATCAAAATTCAGGATCGGCTTGAATTGTTCCACCCAGCCAGAAACGTTCTTCTTTACTTCTTCAACAGTTAATTGCTTTCGCACAGCTTTTTTGTCGCTGGGATCGCCGATACGCGCGGTAAAATCTCCGAAGAGCAGGATGACTTCATGGCCGAGCTGGCGCAACTCTTCCAAAAAGATGACATTCTTGGCATGGCCGAGATGAATAGCCGTCGAAGTGGGATCAAGGCCATAATAGATCTTTATTTTCTCGCTGGACATGAGTTTCTTCGCCAATTCTTCCTTGGACGGAAAAGCTTCCGCGACGGTGCCGCGGACAAAAAGATCTTCGCATTGTTCTTTGGTTAGCTTCGTCGCCATCTTAATGAATGAAGGCTAAACTTTCTTTGACCATTTCTTGACGACGAATGCCAAGTAGACAAGCTCGAGGATGCCCAAAGTATTCACGATAAGCAAGACGATGAACCAAGCTCGCTCGTTGCGCTTGGCGGCATGCCAGAGAGCATAACCTTTCAAAACAATAAGAACGATGACAATGATGGCTGCGAAAACTATACCCAGTATGCCAAACCCTAGCCCTACAGGTGCCCATGGGCTGAAAGCATGAACCCCGACGTCTGCAAGATTATTCATATTTTTTTGTTAAGCTGTTAATTGCTTCTCGGTATTATATCACGGCTTGCAAAGGCTTGTCGTACCCTTATCATGTTACAATCTGTCTCTCGGAGCATTCGGATGTGCTCTGCCCCCCGAAGCCAAGGAGCCGGGGCTTTTTTTGATATTTTGAAAAACTCCCTATTCTGTGCAAGAATGCATGGACGACCCAAGGAGACGTGGCTGAGCGGTCGAAAGCGGCACCGTGCTAAGGTGTTAGGGGGGCAACCTCCTCGTGGGTTCGAATCCCACCGTCTCCGCAGTTGATCTGTGCCCCATAAAGTTTGAATCAGAGCAAAATAATAAGTTTTAAGGCAGTTTAAGGTAGTATTTACGATTTCACATGTATAAATATCATCACCCAAAACCTATAGAGGTAAAATTAATTGGGGAGGAAGGTTTTAAGCTTAGACAAAAAGCAGCGGAATATCTAGCTGTTCATGAAAATCATACTGGGGCACAAAGAGCTAACACTGATAGACAAGGCTATGGATTATTAGCAGAAATGGTTATCCGTGGCGGATTACAAATGCCGGAATTTAATCCTGAAGATCACCCACTTGGTCATGATATTCGGTTGCCATCAGGAGTGAAAGTTGATGTTAAGTGTCGTGGAGGAGAAAAACCATTTCTGGAAATATATGAGGGAGGAGACGGATTACCCCGCGAATCAAAGCATAACTTTTTTGCTCGCCAATTACACCAGGAAAATCTTGATGCAGATATTTTTGTCATGACACATCTTTTGCGACCCAAACCTCCAACCTTGCCTGGGACCAAACGTCAGAAAAAATGGATTTTGTATATATGTGGCTGGATATCTAAGAAAAGAGTAATACGTGAAGGTGTCTATTTACCTCCAGGAGCTATTTCTGAGCGGGGGAGAGAGTGGTTTGCCTATCAATATAATCAGATAGAATTTTATAACTATAACCTTAATGGTTTGTCGAATTTGACGGATCTTCTAAAAATTGACCGCGAAGATGTCCATATTGATGAGAATAAAGTTGGAGATCTAAATCTGACACGGGTTGATACTTTGCGTATCGGCTATGATTTGGCAGGTCGTGGCATTCTGAAAAAAGAACATGTGGATTTTATCCGGAAAGAAATGAATCTTAATGGAGAAGTTGGTTCGTTTCTACACAATAATCAGTCTCTTCATGTAATCACTTGGCTACGTGAAAAGGGGGTGATTACCGACCAAGAATATAAAGACATGCTTAAAAAATTACCTATCGAAGTTGAATTTACAGGTTTGGGACGATAACCGCTCTTGAGCTTCTTTAATCCTTTTATTACAAATTTCGATATAGTCTACTTTTTGTTTTCTATGGAGATAAACTTCTTCATTTTTCTCAATTCCTATAAAATTTCTTCCTTCAAGAACTGCTGATACAAGAAAACTGCCACTCCCACAAGTATTATCTAGAATAATATCTCCTGGTTTTGTAAAAGTACGTATAAAATAACGCCCTAACTCCACAGGTTTTTGAGTCGGATGGAAAACTTCGCCCTCACTTTCCGCTGTTTTAAAATAAATAACATCAGTAGGATAGCGTTCACCGTCACTTTTAACTTCTATAGTTTTAAAATCTCCATAACTACCCGTAAGTTGATCCTTTCTAAAACCCTTATTGTATGCTTCCCCAGCAGTCATTTCTGGATTATAGAGAGGTTGATTTTTATAAAAGATACAGACATCTTCGTGTCTACGCAGTGGTTGTTTTTTTGCATTAAGAAAATTTGTAGATTTTGATTTCATCCAAACAATCTTATATTTAAATAACTTTTGGTTCGATAACATTAATTGTGCAGTAAAAATTCCTTGTCCAGTTAGAACAATTGCGCCATTATCTTTAATGATTCTTTCATATTGTTTCCAAAGTGCATTTAACGGGATTACACTATCCCAATGATTCTGGGTTGTGCCGTAAGGCAGATCACATAAGACCATGTCAATTGATTTTGGTGGGATATGATTCATAATTTCCAAACAGTCGCCTTGTATGACTTTATTCTCAAAATGATCTAGTGTCTTTGAATTTTGAGCCTTTTTAACTTTTGGTTCTTCAACATCAAAATTTTTGCGTAGATACCAAAGGCAGTA
>CAZKSQ010000049.1:0-5902 GCA_964555555.1 uncultured Candidatus Saccharibacteria bacterium
GAACCTCTATTACAAGATCCGCAATCTTGCGTCCTATCCGTTGAACGACGAGGGCTTTTTCTAAGAATTTAGAATAAGCATATTCCATTCTAAATTCTAAATTCACAATTCACAATTCTAACTTCTAGAGTTTCTTCAGTGCCGCCATCACGCGAGATTTGGTGCGCGATGCAGTGTTGTGCTTGATATAGCCGGTTTTTGCGGCCTTATCGAGAGATTGATAGACCGAAGGGATCAGTTTGGCGGCTTCATCTTTGTTTTTCTCGGCGACGAACTTTCGGAAGGCTTTCATATTCCTTTCGATGTCGGATTTGCGGCGGAGATTGAAAACGCGTTTCCTTTTGGAGACGCGGATCGCTTTTGTAGCCGATGAGGTGATTGCCATATGTGCCAATCAAACTAACACGAAACTATGTTATTATGCAAGCATGATCTCGTTTTTACGCGGTATTATCCTAGAAATTGGCAGCCGCTATGTCGTTTTGGACGTGAATAATGTCGGCTACAAAGTCTTCGTCACCGACGACACCCTTCATGGCCTAAAACTGCAAAAAGAGGCGGTTTTTTGGACTCACATGGCCGTGCGCGAAGATGCCCAGGACCTCTACGGCTTCACGACCAAGAAAGACTTATCCTTCTTCGAGCTCCTCATAACCATTTCCGGCATCGGACCCAAAAGCGCCCTAAATATCATGTCCCTGGTCGCTAGCGACACCCTAGCCAGCGCGATCCGCACCGGCTCCATCGCGCACCTGGTAAAAGTTTCTGGCATAGGAAAGAAAACTGCCGAAAAAATCGTCTTGGAGCTCAAAGACAAGATGGCAGGCTTCGGCAGCAAAGAAACCAATGCCGAAATGTCGAGCGACGCAGATGTCATTGAGGCGCTCAAGGCTCTTGGTTATGATGTGAATGATGCAAGGGAAGCATTGAAGAAGGTAGATAAGAGCATTTTGGACACAGGAGCCAAAGTGAAGGCAGCGTTGAAAGTATTGAGTTAAAAAAGAATGACAAATTTCAAATTTCCAATGCCAAATCAATCTCAAAGCTCAAAGTCCAAATTATCAAATCCATTTGAAATTGGGATTCGGTCATTGATTTGGCATTGGAAATTTGAAATTAGTCATTAACCCCATGCTCGACTCCACTCTTGGCACAATCCGCCGTTTCATTCCCAAGCCGATATTCAACTTCTTTCAGCCTGCCTATCATTGGACTTTGGCATTCCTTGCGGCACTTATTTATCGCTTCCCTTCCAAGCACATCAAGGTTATTGCCGTTACCGGCACAAAAGGCAAGAGCTCAACAGTTGAAATCTTGAATGCAATCCTTGAAGAAGCTGGTTATAAGACCATGGTTTCCAACACTATCCGCCTAAAAATCGATAACGATTCCAAACCCAACCTTTATAAGATGAGCATGCCTGGCCGCTTTTCCATTCAACGCCAAATGCGGCAAGCGGTTAATGCCAAATGCGATTACGCCATCATCGAGATGACTTCCCAAGGCGCGCTTTTCTATCGCCACCTTTTCATAGATCTGGATGCTTTGATATTCACCAACCTTTCTCCCGAGCACATAGAAGCGCATGGCTCCTATGAAAACTATCTCAATTCCAAGTTGAAAATAGCGCGAACTCTTTCGAAGTCCGCCAAGCCTAATAGAACTCTGATCGTCAATTCTGATGACAAAGAAACTCATCGTTTCCTTGAATGTGGTGCTGACCGAAAAATAACTTACAGCCTGAAGGATGTTGAGCCTTACAATGTCAAAAAAGAGGGTTTGGAATTTACCTACGATAGGAAAAATATTCATTCTTCTCTATCTGGTCAGTTCAATCTTTACAATATCTTGGCAGCTATCAAGGCAACTCAAAGCCTAGGGGTAAGCGATGATGTAATCATAAATGCCGTCGAAAAATTCAAGGACATTCCCGGGCGCGTGCAAAAGATAGAGTCTGACAAAGGCTTTGAAGTCGTCATTGACTATGCCCACACGCCCGATTCGCTGGAAAAGTTCTATCAGGTCTTCCAGAATTCCAGGAATATCTGCGTCCTGGGCGGCACCGGCGGCGGACGCGACTCTTGGAAGCGCAAAGAGATGGGCAAGATTGCAGACAAATATTGCGCGGAAATAATCCTGACCAATGAAGATCCTTACGACGAAGATCCCAAACAAATCGTCGATCAAGTAGCACAAGGCATTGCTGCACACAAACCGACTATAATAATGGACCGCCGCGAAGCTATCCGTGAAGCCATCAAGCGCGCGAAACCCGGCGATTCTGTCCTCATAACCGGCAAAGGCACCGACCCATACATCATGGGACCAAAAGGAATAAAAATACCTTGGAGCGACGCGCAGGTTGCCGAGGAGGAATTGAAATAGTGAAAGATTATCCGTTCGTGGCACTAAATTGCCTTCACCCCGAACTCCAGATTCAATGCATTGATCGTCTTCGGGCCAACCTTGCCAGTTTCGCCAGTGATGCTCATATCCTTTTGGAAATCGCTTACCGCTTGCAATGTGCACGGACCCAGCTTCCCTGTGCGCGGACAATCGTTAAAAGAGACCGATTGCGGAGGATATACGCCATCAGTCACCAGTGCTGTCTGCAATGCATAGACTTCCGTCGATGACGTATTCTTTGCAGTTATCGGCGAATTCCAATTATGCGGCAAAAGCAGGGTATCGTACGATCGGGCCAGATTCAGATCGGTCGTCGGATCAAAGAAGTCCTGCAGGCCCAAGTATGTCTGATAAGCCAGATCCTTCAATGCCAGTGGTCGCAGGTTCGGATTCGTGAATTGCGGCTCATAGATGTATCCGTACTCGATGAGCATGCTCGCCGCATCAACCGAGTTGAATGATCCCACTGCGATGAGATCCTGATCCGGTACGATGCCCGTGCTTTCGCCATGAAGGTTGCTGACGGGATTGTATTTTGCCAGCCTCTTGTAGACGCTGTCTGCCACAGCCGCCGTCGTAGAGCTGTTCGAATAGTCTTTTTGCGGCACATATATCGCAAAGCCCGTGTATTTCCCAGGACTGCCTTGGTCGCCGCGCGGATAATCGTTGAAGTGGATATGGATCATGATGTCTATGTTGTTCTCATTAGACCATTTGTCTATGCCGTAAAGCCTCATTGCCACATCGTCGGGCGCATCCGCGTGTATGATTGCCGGTGTCGTCGTATCTAGCTCTCCCAATCGAATCAGGTTTTCCGTTTCAGTTTTATGCGCATCTTCCCATGTCACTATGTCATTCCAGTCATTCTTAAAATATGAGGCAAATATAGGATTCCAGACATTTTGGTCGCGAGTGGTAAAGACCTGGTAATGCGGATCATTGTTCAGAAATCCCATCAGATCCTGTGCCAACTCCACAGTCATTTCCCTTTCTTTGAGCGAACCGTACTCTGCCCCGCCGAAATCCGGCTCATGGCCAGGCACCACCAATATCCTGATCTTGGCAATGCCTTTTGGCGCAGCGATATTATAGGTAGACTGCAAGCCTGCTATGGTTTTTGGGTTGTGTACCACGATAACTGCCGCTAATTGATTCCACTCATTGGATAATGTATCTGTTAGCGAATTGAGTGCTCCAGGATATGTGAGCGCGAACCATGGCAAAATGAATATAACAGTGATGAAAAATGCTGCTAGGTAATAACGCATAGTTAGGAACATTATAGCAGTGAATTGCAATTTGCTCATGCGTTAACTAGTATTCAATCATGCCTGAACTCCCTGAAGTGCAAACAACGGTTAACGGCTTGGCGAAAACCGTTGTCGGACTGACGATCACTGACGCTTGGTCAGACTACAACAGCGCATATTGGAAAGGCTCCGAATCCATCCGCGATCCAGAATACTTCAAGCAGTTCAAGAAACATATCATTGGCAAGAAAGTAGTTAGCGTCAGCCGCAGAGCAAAGAACATCCTTATCCGCTTGAGTGACGGCTCAAAGAAAGACGGCGACGTCATCCTAGTCCATATGAAAATGACCGGACATCTCTTATTCGGAACCTTTGAATTCAAGGCTAGCGAACTAAAGCATCATTGGTTGCCGATAGCGCCGGAATCATTGAAAGATCCTTTCAATAGGCATATTCATTTCGTTCTCACTTTTTCGAACAAGAAAAGGCTTGCCCTTTCCGACTCGCGCAAATTCGCAAAGGTCACGCTCATCAAAGCCGATCAATTAGAAAAGACCTTGCACTTGAAGGACTTGGGGCCCGAACCTTTGGATCCGCAATTCACTTTTGAGAAATTCAAAACGCGGTTAGCTCTTCGGCCCAAAGGCAAGGTCAAGCAAGTCCTGATGGAGCAAAAAATCATCGCCGGCATCGGCAATATCTATGCCGACGAATCGCTCTGGCGCGCGAGCCTTCATCCCTTGGAATTGGTTAAGGATATTCCGGAGGATAAGTTGCGGCCATTGTTCGATGCGATCAAGAAAACCTTGGCGCGAGGCATAGATTTTGGCGGAGACTCGATGTCCGACTATAGGAATATCCATGGCGAAAAAGGCAAATTCCAGGAACAGCATTCGGCGTATAGGAAGACTGGCATGAAATGCAGCAAGAAAGGATGCAAGGGCATCATCACTCGAGTATTGGTAGGTGCGAGAAGCGCGCATTTTTGCAGCGTGCATCAGAAACTTTCGAAGTCCAAATAAAAAAGGCGGAGTTTGTCCAATGGCTCACACGAGATTGGATCTCCGCCTTTTACCTTCGCCAAGTTTACGCGTTCCATTGTATGGTACACTCCAATATTCTGAATTGCAAACTGCAAAAAACTATTACCGGCCCGAGATTCCAAATAGAATGACCGCGACGGATATTGAAACATTTAGCGATTCTTTTTTACCAAGCATTGGGATTTCAGCCACAATATCGGATCCATCGATCAAGCCTTGGCCAACACCATCGACTTCATTGCCAAAAATGAATGCCGACTTGCCACGAGGTTTGCCACGAGGTTTAACCTTGCGATAATCAATGGAATCCTCCGCTTGCTCGACCGAAATGATATAAAAGCCTTCTTTTTTCAATTCCCTTATCAGTTTCAATCCATCTTCAGCATATTCCCATTCCACCATATCTTCCGCGCCAAGCGAAACTTTTGCAAAATCTTTGCGCTTCCTGCCGAAGCGGTCAATTGGAGTAGGCGTGGTGCCAAGGCAATAGATCTTCGAAACACCTATCGTTTCAGCGGTACGGAATATAGATCCTACATTATGCACGCTTCTTATATTATCCAAAATCAAGAATACATTTGGCATTAGGGATTTGTCATTAGTCATTTATTGAATATTAGGCAATTACAAGCTTAGGAATTATAATACTACTATTAACTCTTAATTCATCACAATGCTATCACTCTTTCCCGTATTATTGTCCTATCAGCAACTCTCGCCTTTTTTGATCCGCATAACTCTCGGGCTAATTCTTCTCTTTTGGGCTTATAAAGGCCTTCGCAATCCGAACCAGAGCAGCAACAAAAAAATCTTGAGTGCCGTTGAAGGAATCGTCGCCATCTTCCTCTTATTGGGTCTTTGGACGCAAGCCTCGGCGGGGATAGCGGCTATCGGCTTATTGGTTTGCATCATCAGCAAGATCAAGGATCGGACCTTTCTTACAAGTGGGGTGAATTACTGTCTGATCCTATTCATAATGGCGCTTTCCCTCATGTTCACGGGAGCGGGCTGGTGGAGCTTCGATCTGCCATTATAATTAAAGGCTACGCCTTCACCAGGGTTGCATTAAGGTCTGGCCTTTCTTAGTTTGACTGGTTCAATCAAATAATTGTATGCTGTGGAATACTTGCCACGTTATTGGCAATGTTTGCGCCCATAGCTCAGGTGGTAGAGCAACTCCCTTTTAAGGAGTGGGTCGTTGGT
>CAZKSQ010000050.1:0-5723 GCA_964555555.1 uncultured Candidatus Saccharibacteria bacterium
AACGTCTCTCCAGATATTACGGCTGGTGATACTGATGGTATTGCCAATGCACTCATATTGCCGTCATAAGGCTTTGTGTTCGTTAAGGCTGTTACAGTGAGTGCCAATGGCGTGATGGTCGCGCCTGTTGAAGCAGTCGGATTTACGCTGTAATTACCTGCATCAGCGCCGGACAAACTCAAGTTTGCACTAACCGTATCAGAGCCGGCATTCTTGGTGTTGAATGCCGTACCGGAAGCATTGCAAGTCACAACATCTCCGCCGATGACGCCAGTCAATGAACAAGTGCTAGTAGCCGAGGTTGTGCCGTCATAGATCTTGTTGGATGCCGTGATCGTTCCGACCAGCGGTAACGCCGTGATATCAGCCGTTGTCGTAGCCGGAGAAGTGACCGTGTAGTTGCCTATGTCGCCAGCCAAGGTTATGTCGGCCGTGACCAGCTTGCCTGTTCCGACATTCTTGGTGTCAAAGGCCTCGCTAGAAGTACTGCAGATCACCGCATCAGGACTGATTACGCCTATTAAGGTACAATCGCTGATGCTCACATCTGTAGTGCCATCGTACGGCTTGTTCTTTGCAGTTATTACCGCTATCAGATTCTTCAAGGTGATATCCGCACTCGTACTCGCCATCGTGTTATAGCTGTAATCTCCAGCAGATACTCCTGGACCGCTGACTATTATGCCTGTCACGTTAATATCGTGATGGCCCACGCTTGGTCCGTCGAAGAGGGCGATGCCGGTAGCAGAGAGGACATCCGTGCCGACGGCTCCCGTCACATTCAAGGTCGTGCTGGCAACCGTGGTGCCATCATAGGGCTTGTTATGGCCAGTTGCTGTTACTGTTGCAGCTGCCGGAGTGATCGCGCCCGTCGTAGTGCTCACGAAATTGATTTCATAGTTAAGGCCGCCGTTTCCATCATTTACGATGCCGTAAGGCGTCAAAGTCTTGCCTGTGCCGACATGCTTGGTGTCGAACTTCTGGCTCCAGACTGCCGTATCGGGACTGACTAGGGCACCGGATGTGATCGTCGGTATTCCTGCGGAAGTGGTAGTGCCATCATAGACCTTGGTGTCGGAAACCGCCGCAACAGTCAAAGGCACAGAAGTAATATCGGCAGTCGTCGTAGCTGTAGGATTAACCGTGTAATTGCCCGCATCCGCACCTGATAGGTTTAGGCTTGCCGTAACAGATTTTGTGCCGACATTTTTCGAGCCAAACTGGGAGCCGGAAGTATTGCAGGTCACCGCATCTGTGCCAACAATTCCAGTTAAGGAACAAGTGCTGGTAGCAGAATTCGTGCCGTCATAGGGCTTGTTCGAAGCCGTGATCGTTCCGACCAGCGCCTTCGGAGTTACTATGAGACTGCCGTTTATATAATTGATCGTACTGTAATTGCTCAAGCCAGTGCCTGTTGCATCGCTAGGAATAATTGGATATGGCGATCCCGCAACTGGTGCACTGGTGCTCGTGCCATTGCTGGTCAAGGTTACAGACGTAACGCTGTCTCCCGAAATCAGACCGATAACCGTAAATTCCGTTCCAGTAAAGACTAGGCTATGACCATAAATCTTGCTAGTCGTCGTGGCAGTTATAGTGAGAGATGCCGGGTTGATATTGGCACTCGTGCTCGCTGTAGTATTGTAGCTATAGTCATCGCTCGCAACTCCTGGACCTGTAACTGTTATGCCCGTAACGTTGATAGCGTGATGGCCCACGCTTGGTCCGTCGAATAGGGCGGTACCAGTAGCAGAAAGAACATCTGTGCCGACGGCTCCCGTCACATTCAAGGTAGTGCTAGCAGCAGTCGTGCCATCATAGGACTTGTCATGGCCGGTTGCCGTTACCGCTGCTGTCGCGGGAGTTATAACTCCTGTCGTAGTGCTCGTGAAAGTAACAGCGTAGTTATTGCCGTCGTTGCCATCGCTGACCTTGCCGTAGGGGATCAAATTCTTGCCGTTACCCACATCCTTGGTGTCGAATGATTGGCTCCAAACTGCTGTGTCGGGACTGACTAGAGCACCAGAGGTAATCGTCGGTATTCCAGCGGAAGTCGTAGTGCCGTCATAGACCTTTGTATCGGAAGCGGCTGTGACTGTTATAGCAAGAGGACTAATGACTAATGTGCCTGTAGCACTGCCTGTATAGTTGATATCATCGATCGTCGCTACAACTGCATAATTTCCGGCATTTACGGGCAATGTGGGTAAGCCGTTATAGGTAATGTCCACTGCTAGACCATACGGGTCTGTCGTTGTGCTCACTGACTTTCCTGTCTTGTCATACACCTGATTCACGTCTCCCAAAGTGACTGTGCCAGTTGCGTCACTGACTACGAATGTCGAAGGCACGAAGGTTAAGAGATAGTCGCCATCCAGAGCGAAAGTGCCTTGAGTGATATTGTATGTTCCAACTCCTTCACCCGGATCTCTCGTAATAGTACCTGTGGCAGTATCCGTAGCAATACCTGTACCGAAAAGCAGTGGAGTAACTTGATAAGTCAACGCCGGATCGGTACTAGTAGCGCCATCATATGCCTTTATTTTAGGATCAGCCGTGACAGTCACTGATGCTGGATTTATAACTAATGTGTCCGTAGCATTGCCTGTATATCCCGCATCAGTAATCGTTGCCACAACTGCATAACTACCAGCGTGAATAGGCGGTGTGGTAGAACCATTGTACGTCACGCTTGTAGTCAAACCTAGCGGGTCTGTCGTCACCGTAACGTGTTTTTGAGCAGCATTATAATTCTGAATCAAATCGCCGAGAGAGTCCGTTGAAGTCGCTGTGGAATTGATGCAATAGCTAGTCGAATAAGATCCTCCGGCAGAACCCGTCGGAACGCGCGCCTCCACCACGATCTGTATCTGCCTGCCTCCTTGCAAAGCATCCAGGTCTACGTTCGGGTTGAGATACATGACATCGCTCCAAGTGCTCGAAGCGGTTATGCCTATAGCATGGCCTTCATCGCCGGCATTCGTGGATTGCTCGGAATAGATCTGTATATTGCCTCCAGCCGGAATGATATTGGCGCCATTGACCCAATCTGCAAATTTCATTTTCAAGACTGTCTGATTTGTCGGGACCGTCACATCAAAAACCCACTTCCAGCCATCGGCAAAAGTATTATCCGCCGTAGCAAATGTCTGCACAGCCGTGATCTGCGTGACACCCAGAACAGCAGAGCTAGCATGAGCTATATAAACAGAAAAACCGCCTATTACGAACAAGGCGGCCATGGCTATCGAAATATAGGCTTTCATCAGCCTGGGATATTTGCGCAAAAGACTCGAACCTGAATATTGATTTGTCATTTTATTAAATGATTATTAAAAAAGCTACGACTATATTAGTTTATATCTAAAAAATTTGATGTTATAAGTTGCATTTGCATGTATGCCGTATATCCGCCATGTTCATTACATGCCAATTATACCTGAATTTTATATATAATAGAACTCCTCGAACACCCGTCGGTACCTGTCTATCGCCCCCTTCGCCTCATGATGCGTGAGCGAGAATGCCGTGCCTTCGTGCGCCACGCGGTTTCGGACTTTGTGCGCTTCCCAGGCGTCGTCCAGCGTGGCAAAGTCCCCCTTCGCAACTCTCTTCAGCTTCTCGCCGATGGAGTCGCCTTGATAGCCCATGTGGCTCAATAGGTCGTCCAAGATGATATCCGCATCCATAATCGCCTGTCGCCAATCATTCTGGCTGTCCGACTCGATATGCTTCTTCACGCTGTCCCACTTTTGCGCCATGGCGACATTGCCCGAAGACACGTCGCTCTCATAGGCCGTTTCCACCTTCAAGTCATATTTTTCAGCTTCTTTCTTGCGGATCTGCTTCAGCTGTTCCACGCAATAGATGATGACGATGAATAGGAATACCGATATCGGTATAGAAAGGCCGACTAGGAAGAACATGAAGCTCTTCAAGAAGTTCAGTGTCGGCGGCACCAGTGCCGCCACATAGTTGTAGATCTGACTCAATGCCGGCACCACATCCGGCGCACCTATTCCTATGGGAACCAGAGAAGGGCTGGGATTCATTCCACTATTATACAATATTATCAGCAGTGATGATTAACAACCGATGATTTGCCTTGGCACGCCCGCCGAGGCAGCGACAAAGGGGTGAGCTCGGCGAAGCGTTTAACAGCGTGTAGCGAGCCGAGCGAACCCCTTTCGTCGTGCCGAGGGAAGGGCGTGCCTAGACGGCATTTTGGTTATTTACCATTATTCACCCAAAAAATCCTTTCCCACATCAAACAGCGTTTGCTCGCATTCATGGCTCGCCGAAAGCTGCAACCCTATTGGCAATTCTTTGCTATCCTTATTCGCTGTGCCCATTGGTATCGAGATAGCTGGCATGCCCGTCAAGTTAGCTGTGACTGTGAATATATCTTCCAAATACATAGAGACCGGATCATTGTTCTTCTCGCCAATCTTGAATGCCGGCGATGGCGC
The DNA here is from genome assembly GCA_964555555.1 of uncultured Candidatus Saccharibacteria bacterium. Taxonomy (GTDB): domain Bacteria; phylum Patescibacteriota; class Minisyncoccia; order Phycocordibacterales; family PALSA-1337; genus C7867-002. Next base: position 4,470 of record CAZKSQ010000050.1, read on the forward strand.
TGTCGGTGTTGCAATAACATCGACCTCCTTAAATGCTTCTGTGAAATCTTCCGTGATCATTCTTCTCACCGCATTTGCGCGATTGTAATATGCGTCATAGTAGCCGGAAGAGAGCACATATGTGCCGAGAAGTATCCTGCGTCGGACCTCTTTGCCAAATCCAGCTCTTCGCGTCTCAAAATAATCGTCGATGACATCCTTGCCATCTACATGCAATCCATATTTTACTCCGTCAAAGCGCGCCATATTCGAAGAAACCTCCGCCGGCATCACCACATAGTAGACAGCCAATGAATATGAGATATTCGGCAGCTTTATCTCTTTCACCTCATATCCCTTGGCCTTGAATGTCTCCAGCGCCTTTTCAAAAACATTTAGTACTTCCTTATCAATCCCATCACCTGTCAAAAAATGCCTAGGCACCCCAATAATCTTTTTTTTGGATTTTGGATTTGATTTGTCATTGGAAATTGGAAATTTGACATTCTCTCTAGTGGTTCCATCTTTCCCATCCTTCCCCCTGATCGCGTTGAAGACGATCTCCGCATCGGTCACAGTTTTCGCCAACGGCCCGATCTGATCAAGCGAAGATCCCATCGCCATTACCCCATACCTCGAAACCGCGCCGTATGTCGGCTTCAAGCCCACCACGCCGCAAAAGCTCGCCGGCTGGCGTATAGAGCCGCCAGTATCGGAGCCGAGCGCGAACAATGCTCCCTCCATTGCGACTGCTGCTGCTGATCCGCCGGAAGATCCGCCCGCCACCCTATTCAAGTCATAAGGATTCTTCGTCACTCCAAAAGCCGAATTTTCCGTCGATCCGCCCATGGCGAATTCGTCCATATTGGTTCTACCAAGAAATATCGCACCTTCTCTGTTCAACTTCTCGATGACAGTCGCATCATAAGTCGCGTGATAGTTCTCCAAGATCTTGGAAGCCGAACTAGCAACATGGCCTTTGATCAGAATGTTATCCTTGATCGCGCAAGGAATTCCCGTCAACAATCTGGATTTCCCTTCTTTAATCTTCTTGTCTGCAGCTTTCGCCGCGTCCAGCGCGTCATCGAATACTTCAAGATATGCATTGATATTCTTATTCTTCTTTGCAACAACATCCAGATAGGCTCCGGTTAATTCAACCGCCGTAAAATCACCCTTTTTCAGGTGTTCGTGGGCTTTATTAATTGTTAATTCTTTTAAATTGATCACGTTTGTGTGTCATTCCCGCGAAAGCGGGAATCCAGAATTCAAGAT
>CAZKSQ010000051.1:0-5603 GCA_964555555.1 uncultured Candidatus Saccharibacteria bacterium
CATGCAAATCGGACCAAGATACAAAAAAGCTCGATACCTAGGCGCAACCGTCTTTCGAAAAACGCAGACGCAAAAGTATGCCATGCGCTCGCAGACAAAAGTCAAGAAGACCCGTGGCGGACGCGGCGGCAAGAGCGAGTATGGCCAGCAAATGATGGAAAAGCAGAAGGCCCGCTATAGCTACGGCGTTTCCGGCGGACAGTTCAGCAACTATGTGAAGCAGGCCCTGAAGTCTGCTGGCGACAATAGCAAGAACCTCCTCCGCCTTTTGGAAGGCAGGCTGGATAATAGCGTTCTCCGCGCCGGTTTTGCTCCTAGCCGTTCTGCAGCCAGGCAGATGGTTTCGCATGGTCACATATTGGTCAATGGCAAGCGCGTAACTGTGCCTTCATATTCCGTCAAGGTCGGAGACAAGATAACGATCCGTGAAGGCAGCAAAGGCAAGGGAATCTTTTCAAAATTGGACGACGAGCTCAAGAATGCCTCAACCCCGGCATGGCTCAAGGTCGATGGCGGCAAGAGGGAAATATCAGTTGAAGGCGAACCTACAGTAGACATGAGCGAGCTCCTGTTCGATGTTCGTTCGGTATTGGAGTTCTACACGCGCTAGACAATTTTGTTTTTTGATGTATAATTATAAGCCTATCATTTTTCTATAAAAAACATGACATACGACGTCGTACTTCCATCAAAGCCAAAGGTTATCCGAGAGGATGCGGTTACTGGCGTATATGAGATCGATGGCCTATATCCTGGCTACGGACACACCTTGGGCAATTCTTTGCGCAGGATAATACTGTCTTCTTTGCCTGGCGCCGCAGTTACGAAGGTGAAGATCAAGGGCGTTGACCATGAATTTTCCACGATTAATGGCGTAAAGGAAGATGTCATTACTATTCTCTTGAACCTAAAGAAACTGCGCATTCGCATCAATACCGATGAGCCGCAGCTTATCAACATCAAGGCCAAAGGCGTGAAGCAGGTTCTGGCAAAGGATATTGACGTCCCTGGCCAGGTTGAAGTTTTCAATCCAGATCTTCACATTGCATCTCTTACAGACAAATCTGCGGAATTGGACATCGAAATAACCGTCGAAAGAGGCTTGGGCTACGTCTCCAAGGAAGTCTTGCAAAAAGACCGCGTTGAGATCGGCTCGATCACGCTAGATGCCGCTTTTACGCCGATCAGGAAGGCCAACTATGAAGTCGAGAATATGCGCGTCGGCGATAGGACGGATTTCAACCGTTTGCGCATTTCGATCGAAACAGACGGAACTATCTCGCCGAAAGAAGCGCTAGAGAAGTCTATTGCACTTATGATCAATCAGTTGAAGGCTATTGTCGGCTTCAAGGAAGAAGATGTTGTTGAGGAAAAGGCCAAAAAAACTTCGTCAGAAGATACAGAATCAGGCTCAAAAGATTCTGACAGCATAAAGGGTGCTGATGGCAAGAAGGTAGAAGTTGATTCCGAGCTTTTGAAATCTAGGATCGACACGATGGGACTTTCTTCTAGGACATCCAAGGCGCTTACCGCTGCTAATGTCCGTACTCTTGGAGGCCTTGCCCGAAAGAAAGAGTCTGACATTATGGATATCGATGGCTTGGGCGCCAAGGGCATCCAGGAGATCAAGAAATTATTGGCTCAATACGGCATCACTCTGAAACAATGATAACGCTGTGTCATTCCCGCGAAGGCGGGAATCCAGGATTTAACTACTAGATCCTAGATTCCCGCCTTCGCGGGAATGACAAGAATACAATGAGACACCATAACAGCATCAGAAAATTTGGTCGAGAGAAAACCCAGCGTCACGCTCTGATGCGTTCTTTGGCGCGCAACCTGATTCGCGACTCTAGGATCAAGACGACTTTGCCCAAGGCAAAGGAACTCCGTCCTTTTATGGAGAAATTGGTTACCAAAGCCAAAGTTAACAGCGTAGCTACCCGCCGCTTGCTCTCGACTCGCATACATGGTGCTCCAGAGGTGAAGAAGCTTGTCGATACTATCGCTCCCAAGTATGTTGGCAGGAATGGCGGCTATACCAGGATCATCAGGATGCCAAATAGAGATTTGGATGGCAGCGAGATGGCATTGATTGAATTTATATAACATGAAATACACTATAGACGCAAAAGAAAAGAAGATCGGACGCATAGCTAGCCAAGCGGCCTCTATCCTAATGGGCAAGAATTCCACTTCCTTTGCCAAGAATACTGTTGCGGAAGCTACTGTCGAGATTTTGAATGCAAAAGATGCCGATGTTAATGCCAAGAAGAAAGTCGGCGACGTTTACGTTACTTATACCGGCCATCGAGGAGGCTTGAATAGCGAGACTTTAGGCGAGCTCATCAATAGAAAAGGCATGAAAGAAGCATTCCGCCGCGCAGTTTATCGCATGTTGCCGGATAACAAGCTTCGCGACCTCCGCATGAAGAATTTGATTATCAAAGAATGATTGCATTGTCATTCCCGCGAAGGCGGGAATCCAGGATTTAACTACTAGATCCTAGATTCCCGCCTTCGCGGGAATGACACAATAAAGATGACACCAACCAAACCCACAACCAAATACTTCGAAGCTGTCGGTCGCAGGAAGACTGCAATAGCTCGCGTGCGCCTTTTCCCAGAATCGAAGACCAGCTATGACATCAATGGCAAGACATTGGAAGCATATTTCCCGGTCAAAGAATTGCAGACTACTGCCGCAGAAGCATTGGTCAATTCCAAAGCTGCCGAGAAATTCTTCATTTCTGTTCACGTAAAAGGCGGCGGCATATCTGCCCAGTCGGAAGCTATCCGTCATGGTGTTGCTCGCGCTCTTCTCGTGTACGACATTGAACTTCGCGGTAAAATCAAGAAACTCGGCTATTTGAAGCGCGATCCTCGTGCCAAAGAGCGCAGGAAGTTCGGCCTCAAGAAGGCTAGGAAGTCTCCGCAGTGGAGTAAGCGTTAAATCTTATATCTCACAAAACATTCCGCAATTTGCGGGATTTTTGTTGCATGAGTCAATAATTTTCGTTATGCTTCACTCATGCTCAAGAAAGATGAAGACAATGAAATAATTCTAGAAAATGACGCCGAACTAAAAGGCCAATCCTCAGACCCTCTCGATGACTCCGTCGTCTCCGAAGAACATGCTACAGAAACCATAAAGAAGCTCCGTGAAAAATTGAAAGTCGCAGAGGCCGAGAAATCTGAATACCTTACCGGTTGGCAGAGGGCAAAAGCTGATATGATCAATTCTAGGAAAAGGGAAGAAGCGGAGCGTGCGGAATTCGTGAAATATGCCAATGAAAGATTGATCGACGGTTTGGTACCTGTCCTGGAAAGCTTCGACATGGCTATGGGCAATAAGGAAGCCTGGGAAAAAGCAGACAAGAATTGGCGCACAGGTGTTGAGTATATTTACTCGCAATTAAGGAAGGTGTTATCAGAAAGCGGAGTAGATGAGATCAACCCCATCGATCAGAAATTCGACCATACGTTCCATGAAGCTGTATCTTATGAGCCTGTCGATGACGAGAAAAAAGATCATATCGTCTTGGGCGTTATCCAAAAAGGTTATACCTTGAATGGCAAGCTGATCAAACCTGCCAAGGTCAAGGTTGGGGAATACAAGAAATAATTTGCTCTTGTCACAACGCACCATTTGTCCTAATATTACAGTAAAGAAAACATGTTAACAGTCTCCCATTACAGCAATAAAGGCACTTTCTCCAAGATCATTCAGTCCAAGAATGGTTCTTTGATGCGCGTTTCCTTCGAAGTCTATGAATTTGAAGGGAGCATCAAAGGGCGGGTTATTTCTGTCGAGCCAGTTATCTCGTTGGAGAATAGAGAATTGAGAATGGAGAATAGAGGAAATGCCACGCTCTGTTTGCCTTGTGCTTCTTCTAATCTCAAATCTCTAGTCTCTAATCTCTATTTTGCATCTGTTGAATCGCCTTACATCGAACTTTACTTTTTTAATAGTCAACCAACAAGGGCGCCTGCTTACAGATAAGGATTGGCTCATTTCCACCATTTGAGCCAATGGGGTGAATGTTCATTAAAATCAAGTAAAAGAAAAGGTCCTATGCATTGCACAGAACCTTTTGTGAATTCGCAGCCTAAAGTAACCAGAGCTTCGGTCACGAAAACAGATATGCTCGAAGTGCAGCAATCTGACCTTTCTTCACATTGTCCTTGCCTAGGAATTTTCCGAGTTCATCCTCAAGCAATTTCTCAAGCTTAGTAATGTCTGGATCATCAGCTTTATAATTGAATGGCACCGTGTGTTGCCAAGCAACATAAGAATCCACGACCGGATTACCATCCTTCCATCGGAAGGCTACAATGCTGAGTTGCGGATCATTATCAGGACCAGGGCAACTATCAAAGTGTCTTTTCCCGTGAACATGCGCACAGATATTGAGATAAGTGCCATTCTTCACCGAAGCCGTATTAAACAGAGTCTGCATATGTAATCTTGGTTTTTTTGTTTAAGGTAGCTTAGAAAAAGCAAATATTTACTTCCTCAAAGCTACCTAAAACACTTTCAAGGAACCTTTATCTGACTGCCTGTAGTATAGCACCGTATAACTTATTTGTCAAGCACAAAAATATGCCTTAAAGCAAGCATAATTACCAACATTAATTCATTAAAATTATGTCTAAAATCATCGGAATAGACCTCGGTACGACCTTCTCTGCTGTCGCCGTCATGGAGGCAGGCACACCGAGAGTTCTCGAGAATGCAGAAGGCCAGCGAACGACACCTTCCATAGTGGCGCAGTCCAAGACTGGCGAAAGGCTGGTAGGACTCCTAGCCAAGAGGCAAGCGGTCACCAATCCCAAGAATACCATCTTTCAGATCAAGCGATTCATGGGACACAGCTTCGACGATCCCGGCGTGCAAAAAGATATCAAAAATGTTTCCTTCGAAGTCAGGAAGTCGCCGACGGGCGGCATTGAAGTCAACATGGCTGGGAAGTGGATGCGACCGGAAGAAGTTTCGGCTATGATCTTGAGTAAGCTCAAGGTTGATGCGGAAGCGCGCCTTGGTGAAAAAGTTACAGAAGCGGTCATCACAGTTCCGGCTTACTTCAACGATTCCCAAAGACAAGCAACCAAAGATGCCGGCCAGATCGCGGGATTGGATGTGAAAAGAATTATCAATGAGCCGACAGCCGCGGCACTCGCTTATGGCTTCGATAAAAAGAAAGACGAGAAGATCGCAGTCTTCGACTTTGGTGGCGGAACATTCGATATTTCTGTGCTCGATGTCGGCGGCGATACTATTGAAGTGAAATCGACTGACGGCGACTCGCATCTTGGCGGACGCGATATTGATGCCAAGATAGTCAATTGGCTGGCGGATACATTCATGAAAGAAAATGGAGTGGATCTAAAGAAAGATCCATTGGCTTTACAGCGCCTTGATGAAGCGGCCGAGAAGGCGAAAATCGAACTTTCGACGGCAATGCAGACGGAGATCAATATTCCGTTTATAACGTCAGGCGCGGATGGACCAAAGCATTTGCTGGTTACATTCACGCGCGCACAGCTCGAAAATCTCTGTCAGGAATTCATCGACAGGGCAATGATGATCACCAAGCGTGCGA
>CAZKSQ010000052.1:0-5508 GCA_964555555.1 uncultured Candidatus Saccharibacteria bacterium
CATCGGCGAGGCTGGCGTAGGCAAGACTGCAATAGCTGAAGGTTTGGCTTTGCGCATGGCACAAGGCGATGTTCCGGAGTCCTTGAAGGATAAGGAGTTGATCTCGCTCGACCTAGGATCGCTCATCGCTGGCACGAAATATCGCGGTGAATTCGAAGAGCGCATGAAGAATATCTTGAAAGAGCTGGAAAAGTCCGATGGCAAGATTATCCTATTCATCGACGAAATCCATACTCTTGTGGGTGCAGGCGCTGCGGAAGGTTCCATGGATGCTTCGAATATGCTGAAGCCTGCACTTGCTCGCGGCGAACTTCGAGCTATCGGTGCGACGACTCTCAAGGAATATCAGAAATACATCGAAAAGGACCCGGCGCTGACTAGGCGTTTCCAGCCGGTGAATGTTGCCGAGCCAAGCACAGAAGATGCTGTGGCGATTCTCCGCGGCCTCAAGGAAAAATATGAGCTTTTTCATGGCGTGCGCATTACAGATGATGCCATAATTGCCGCCGTTACCTTGGCAAGCCGGTATATCACCGACCGATTTTTGCCAGACAAAGTCGTCGATCTCATCGATGAAGCCGCTTCTTCTCTGCGCATATCGCTCGAGAATATGCCTCCGGAATTGGAAGTGACTCGGAGGAAGATAATGCGTTTGGAGATAGAGCGCGAAGCCCTAAAGAAGGAAAGCGATCTGCCTGGCTTGGGCGGCAAAACTGCGAAAGCTAGGATGGCTACGATAGAAAAGGAGATAGCAGACCTCAAAGAAGGCACTTCGGAACTAGAACTCAAGTGGAAGAATGAGAAGGAAACCATCACTGATTTGAAGAAGATAAAGAAGGACCTAGAATCATTGCGCGTCGAAGCCGAGATGGCCGAAGCCCGCGCGGACCTTTCCAAGGCAGCGGAGATCCGCTATGGCAAATTGCCGGCATTGGAAAAGGATCTAGATAGCAAGAACAAGCGCTTGAAGAAGCTGCAATCATCGAGGCGCATATTGAAAGAGGAGATAACTGCTGAAGATGTGGCTGGCGTAGTCTCGCGTTGGACTGGCATACCTGTTTCTAGGATGCTGGAGTCGGAAGCGTCGAAGCTGGTCAGGATGGAAGAAGATCTGACACAGATGATCGTCGGCCAGAACGAGGCTGTCAAAAAGATAGCCGATACCATCCGCCGTTCGCGTGCCGGCATTTCTGATCCAGACCGGCCTATCGGTTCTTTCATCTTCCTTGGTCCTACAGGCGTAGGCAAGACGGAGCTGACGAAGGCCTTGGCTGAATTCCTCTTTAACGACGAGAAATCGCTCATTCGCGTGGACATGTCCGAATTCATGGAGAAACACTCGGTATCGCGCATTATCGGCGCTCCTCCGGGCTACGTAGGCCATGAAGAAGGCGGCAATCTGACCGAAACAGTCCGCCATCGCCCTTATTCCGTGATCCTATTCGATGAGATAGAAAAAGCTCACCCAGAAGTCTTCAACATCCTGCTTCAGGTGCTCGATAACGGCCGATTGACGGATTCCAAGGGACGCACGGTAAACTTCCGAAACACGGTCATCATCATGACCTCCAATATCGGAGCACAGCATATCGAAAAGATGGAAAGGATCGGGTTCTCGCGCGATACCAAGAACAACGATCGAGACAACTATTCTGCAGCCAAAGAAAAAGTCATGTCCTCGCTCAAGGACTATTTCCGACCGGAATTCCTGAACCGCATCGACGACGTCATCCTCTTCGACATCTTGAGTCCGGAAGCGATCAAGACCATTGTAACTATTCAGGTCAGTGAAGTCGTGAAGCGGCTCAAAGATAAAGACATCGATCTGGTTTTGAATCCTGATGTATTGGAATATCTTGCCAAAGAAGGCTACAACCCGCAGTACGGCGCACGTCCTCTCCGCAGGCTCATTCAGAGCAAGGTTCTAACTCCAATTGCCAAGCTTTTGATCGGCCAGGAGGTAGGCAAGGGCGGCACCATCGTAGTTTCTGTGCCAGCATCTAATTCAAGCAAAAGCGATGCAGGCAAAGATAGCAGCGGAACTGAAAAAAACATGGAATTTCATTTTGAAGTGCGAAAGAAGAAGAAAAGCGAGAGTCCTATAGTCATGCCGGAAGTGATGATGCAGAAATAGCCTGAATATAGATTTTTCTGCGAACTTGAGATTACCGTAGGAACTGTTACACTTTGTAGCGGTTCCTATTTCGCGCCGATCGGATAGCGGCTATTCCAGTGGACTGTAAATCCACGGCCCTATGGGCATCGGGGGTTCGAGTCCCTCTCGGCGCACAAACCCAGATCGTCACTAGCGAGTCGCCTTCGCGGCTCGCGTCCTAGGACTCGAAAAGGTTGAGCATATTTTCGGTGGGGCATCCTCCGCCGAAAATGCGAAACCTGTACCGAAGCTGTAAGCTTCGAGTCACTCTCGGCGCACAATTGCAGTTAGTTACCCAGTATTACCCCACGACGACTCTCTTCAAATGCGCGGGTATCTTCGTCGTGACCTCATAAGTGATAGTTCCGCTCGTTTTTGCGATATTGAAGGCCGAGTTCACGTCTTCTGGCTTGTTGCTTATCACCACAGCTTCCATGCCGATTTTCGGACCGGCAACCCTGGAAACATCTATCGAAGCGATATTCATGCTCACGCGACCAATGATAGGGCACGGCACTCTTTCTGGCCCAACCAAGACAGTCCCGGCATTAGAAAGCCGTCGGTCGATACCTTCATAGTATCCGACAGGTATAGTCGCTACAGTCATATTTTTTTCGGCTCTGAATGTGTTGCTGTAGCCGATCGTTTCTCCGGCATTAAGTTGCTTGATGCTCGTCAAGATAGTCTTCATTTGCATTATCGGCTTCAGCTCCAATTCTGGCTGGAATGTTTTGCCATCGATCAGCCCGTAGAGCCCGATTCCAAGCCGCGACACATTCGCATCGGTCTCGCTTGAATAGCGATGTCCGTCAGTATTGCTAAGGTGTACGTATTTCAAAGAAGGGAAGACGCTTTTGAATTGCTTCACGGTTTTATTCCAGCAAGCTATCTGTTTTTCAGTGAATGCTTCATCGCTATTATCCGCGTCGCAAAGGTGGGAAGCTATGCCTTCCAGAAGCAATAATCCATCGCTTTTCAAGATTTCAATTGCTACAGGTATTTCCGAAGGCAGTATTCCTTGTCTTCTCATGCCAGTATCGATCTTCAAATGTATGCGATGTTTGCGTGGGTAAAATGGCATGCGAAAAGCGATCCGGCCGCTGGCAAAGTCCTTATACCAGGAAGGCGTCTCCAATTCAGACAGGTGCCGCAAGGCGTCCAGACTGGTAATCGTAAAGCTTATATTTTTCAGTTTAGCGCGAACTATCGTTTCTGGAGGCGTATAGCCGATGATTAAAATCGGCGTCTTGATGCCATGCGAGCGCAGGGAAATGGCTTCGAAATAAGAATCAACGACCAAGAAGGGAATGCTTTCTTTGTCGACTGCTGTGGCATGATTTCTTTCGTGCTCTATGACCTTTGCTATCTCGATCAGCCCGTGCCCGTAAGCGTTGCTTTTCAGGACCGGAGCTATGGAATGGTTCGGCGCCAGCTTTTGGAATTCGGTTAAGTTATGTAAAAGCTTGTTGCGCGATATTTCTATTGCAATAAGCGGCTCATAAGGGTAACGCGCTTTGGACAGTTTGGTCAGAAGGTCTCTCATGAACCCTATTGTATGTCCAAAGGAACGTCAAAATCAACACGCTTGCGGGATTTCGCTTTGTAGGATATAGTCTTTCCATGTCGCAAATTCAGCTTATACAATTGAAAAACAAATCTACTGGAGAAGTCTATTGGACGCGCAAGAACAAGAAGAAAGTCGAGCGAAAGATCGAACTCAAGAAATATAGCTCGAAACTCCGAAAGCACGTCGCCTTCAAGGAGGCGAAGAAATAAGGCGGGCGATGAGGGAATCGAACCCCCGACAGCGGTTTTGGAGACCGCAGTTATGCCACTTAACTAATCGCCCGAATGTTAGGAATTATACGGGTGGTTTTGAATAAACGCAATTGCTAAAAAACCCCGCCATGATGACGGGGCTCGGTTTGCGTTGCGCTCACCACTCGCATTTGTCCGCGCGCTCCAAACTGGCTTTCACCGATTTGATGGCGTTATGCAACTTTTTGGTTGCATTGATCAATTCCATGTTGACATAACGTATGTCAGCCAGATATTCAAATGCGACGATCAGCTTTGCAGTCGATTCGTCAACATTGGCGTTTCTGGCATTTACCACGAAACTGCTTGCTCCTATAAGGTGCGGCGCCGTAGCTCGCACGAGATAGCGTATCACTTCGCCATGTTTGCAGTCCGGACCCAAGTCGAGCCTGACCGATTCGCGCGCGTGGGTGATCTGCGAAGCGTTAGTCGAATTGCTGAAGAACGCCCTGCTCACCGCAAGACTATCTGATTGTGGCATAGTGTTAATTTGTTGTAATAGATTACTACTACGCCTCCCTGGTTCCTTTTTTATACTAGCATACTTTTTTGGATGTCGAGAAAAGTGCGGATTTTTCAAATCAATAAACAAAAGGGCGCCAGCGAATGAATCACTGGCGCTTGAAATTGGCACTGAACCCTATTGCATCCAGGACCGGAGTGTTCTTGAGATCATCTCAAGTACCGGCTCACGGGTCTTTTTGTCGTAAAAAGCAAAATGTCCGCCATTTACCGCAATCGGATTTACTCCGTGGTAGGAAGCAATGCGCAGCGCTGTCTTGCTCGGCACGACCAGATCATCCATGGGGATCATTAAGGCGCTTTTGCATTTTAGCTCCGATAGCTTCGGAACCCAATATCCCAATGAAACCTGCCGGAGGATCGTGCCAGATTCTGGTCCTAGCGGGGCATCGCTGCCGTCAGCTACGAATGAGGCGTCGCGTTCGCTAAGCGTGAACGATTGTCCGAACAGTGCTTGCAGGTATCGCGGTTTTGCTAGCCGCAACATGTTTCGTGCAGGAAGCCTGATATTTCCTATAGGCGCATGCGCCATGCAGATGACGCCGGTGACCTTTTCTGGGATTATCTCTGCGACCTTGATCGCAATGATGCATCCCAATGAATGGGCGACTATGGGAACCGGGTTTCTGAAACTACGCAGTTCCTCGACCTTATCCATGATGCAGTCCTCGATGGACAAGCTGTCCAACCCCATTGCAGTCCGGAGGCCATGGCCAGGGAGTTCGGATGGCCTGATGTCGAAGCCTCGAAGCTGAAGCGGTCCTTTGCTTGGATCCCATTGTGATGCCACAGACCACATGCCCCCTATGGCACTGACCTCTTGGAGGGTGGTTGCGGTGAAGTTATCGCGGCCGAATTGTAAGTCAGCCAGAGGCGACCTCGGCAATCGAAAAGTCGGATATGTGGTTTTCATGAGCTATTCTTTCTTTACTGAAACTGATTCCAATTATAGCTCTTTTGCACAAATATGTCAAATACTCAATTTCGCAAGAATTCGGACATTTTTTTTGAGA
>CAZKSQ010000053.1:0-5456 GCA_964555555.1 uncultured Candidatus Saccharibacteria bacterium
GTCGAAATGATGCTGGCTTCAAAGTTGTAGAGCAAGCTGATCTGGTCCAGATTCATGGTGCCGACTGATGCCCAGTCGTCGTCTATGGCTACTGCTTTGCTGTGGATCATCTGGCCATTGCCTCTGTAAAGAAATATCCGGACACCTGATTCCAGAAGGGTATTGAAGAATGATCGCGCTCCCAAATCTACAGCGAAATGGTCGGAATTTTCGGGAATGACAATGCGGACATCGACGCCGCGCCTGGCTGCAAGCCTCATGGCATGGGCTAGGCGGTGGGTCGGCACGAAATATGGAGTCGTTATGTAGATATATCTTCGGGCGCTCCGGATGGCTTTCATCAATTCCGAATATATATGCCTCCTTGCGGGCGCAGGGTAGTTGGTGACGTATCTGAACTCCGGATCATTCAGCCGCCTTCTCTTGGGCAATTGTTTGTTGCTTCGCGCCCTCTCCCACATGCGCTCAAAGGCGTTGTGCATTTCTATAACCACTGGACCTTCAAGCCTGACATTCGCATCGCGCCAATTCTTCATCTGGTCCTGGACACAGATACTGCCGGTATAGCCAATCTTCTCGTCGATGACTAAAGTTCGGCGATGGTCGCGCAGGAACCAGGATCGGAAATTGGGCAACTTGAAATATCCCGGTATCAAAGTCTTCCAAAAAAGAAGTTGTATGCCTTTATTGCGGAGATCCTCGATGATATTGGAACCCCAGAAGGTAAAACTGCCGGCCGCATCCCAGAGAAACCTGACTTCTACGCCCTTCGACGCTCTTTCGGCACAAATATCGATGAGCCGATTGCCAAAATCGTCGGCAGTAAAGATGAATTGCTCAAGCACGATGGATTTTTGCGCATTGGCGCAGTCGTGGAGCATGGAAAGCCAAGCGTCTTCATTTGTGGCATATAATGTCCAATTTGTTTGTGACATTTGTGTGTCATTCCCGCGAAAGCGGGAATCCATGATTAAATGGTTTCATTCTGGATTCCCGCTTTCGCGGGAATGACACACAAATGATATCATATTTACCATGGCGACTTTGGTGGAAAATAAAAAAGCGCATTTTGACTATGAGATCTTGGAAAAGCTCGAAGCAGGAATAGAGCTTCTAGGCATCGAGGTCAAATCGCTAAAATCGAACCACGGCTCCTTGGAAGGCGCTTATATCATCGTGCGCGGAGGGGAAGCGTACGTCATGAACATGCTCATTCCCGCTTACCAGGAAAAGAATACGCCCAAAGACTACGAACCCAGGAGGAACCGCCGGCTCATCATGACCAAGAAGGAAATCGCGCAATTGGCGAATATCGATGATGGCAAGAACTTGACAATAGTGCCAATTTCTGTTTATACTAAAGGCAATCTCATCAAGGTCTCCGTCGCGCAGGTCCGCGGAAAAAAGAAATTCGATAAAAGGGAATCCATTAAAAAGCGCGAGACGGATCGCGAGATGGGAAGGGTAATGAGAGATCGTTGACATTTTAAAATAAGCCCAATTTCGAACTGGCCCTCGACCGTCGCAGCGAGGTCAAGTGTCCACGGAGCTTGACGACGGGGACACTTCGCCGAGCGAGGAGGGAGAGGGTCAGTTCGAAGCACTGGGGATGATCGGCATAGACAAATGGCTGTTATCATTCGTGCGGCGCGAGCACCATTAACTCGTAAATCTGATGGAAAACCTAAATGCTAAATCAACCGTTTCTCCGTATTTCGGAGCACAGCATTTCGCATTCGCTCTCGTTTAAGAGGCGCGTCCTTCTAGGGGGATTCTGACTCTAGTCCGGGCGTAATAACCTGAATGTAGGGGATTGCAGCTTCTCACTGCAGTTTCCGAAACATAGAGATCGTAGCCGGGTGTTTTGTTCGCTTTAGAGCCCGGCTATCAAACTTCAAAGCCTTCTACCGCCGTAGAATCGTTCGATGGACACCGTTTGCACCTGGGTTCGATTCCCAGCATCTCCACCAAATTCTTTATCCCCACCCCCGATTTGGCGCTTTTTTTTCCATGCTAAAATTATGCCATAACAGCAGGAACTCTAATGGCAAATAAAAAATATTATGAAATCGAATAAAGCAGGGAAGATGATCCTATGGGCATTGGCCGTGGCCGCATTCGTAGTGCCGACTGCGGTCATACGGGCACAAAGCACAGCCACAACCGATCCGGCAGTCGCTGAGCCAGTTCTAAGCGCTCCCCAGATCTATGTTAACAACTTGGTTCTCGACAAGACTACTGTACAACAAGGAGCAGTTGTTACCGGCCATGCGGATTTTATAAATCGCGGCAATGCCGCGAGTTCCGACATATACTATGATGTGATTTTGGACGGTAATTTTGTAAATAGGGTTCCGCAGGCGATGTATGACAGCATTCGCCAAGGGCCCGTCAGTTTGGATATTGGCGAAAGTAAAAGGGTCAATTTTAGCTATGCTTTGCCTGTCGGCTTTGCCGGCGCTGATATGGGCGTACGCCTGCAGGCAGTCTTGAAGAGCGGCATTCACATGGGTTGGTCTGACGCCCATCTCATTGTAAATGGTACGAGCACAATCCTTAAGGCTGGTTCGGCAAGTCTTGTTGTAGATGGCAAAAGCTATCTGCCAGATTCTGGTCCGACGGTGAGCACTGGTAATAGTGTTGCCTACAATGTAACGCTCACCAATCCCCTAAAGAGCGATATAACGGTTCTTCCGCATGTCCAAGTCTACAGATATGGTGCCGGCAATGTCATAGTCTCTGATACCAAGGGCGACGCGGTTACCATTCCAGCCGGAAAGTCAGTGCAGACCAGTGTAAGCTTGCCGGATTTGAACGGCAATTCTGGAGTGTATTACGGCAATCTATCTTTTGTCGATAATGGAAATAGCCAGAAGAGCCAAGACATGACATTCCGCTATATCATTGCGGGGAATATTGTGACTATCCAAAGCGTTTCTGCCGATCAAACATCCGCCGTTACAGGCGATACTGTGAATGTGACCGTAACATACACTGGTGCGCCAGTAAATATCGATGACGGACAGCATGTCGCCAATGGCATGGTGAATATGACAGTCACAGCTTTTGACGCAGAAGGCCATCAGGTCGGGCAAGCCGCTGGTGAAGTGGATGCTTCGAAGCCTGTTCAGGCATCGTTGATAGCTGTTCCTATTACAGCGAATGCAAATGCCTTGCGATTTGACGTGAAGGTCCAAATGGGCTCGTCCATTTTGTCGCAATATTCAGGTAACATACTAACCGCTTCGAATAGATCAGTACTGCCTCTCACGGCAAAAAGCAAGATGGCATTGTATCTCGCTATGGCAATCAGCTTGGTTGCTATACTGCTTGGAGTTATCCTCATACGCAAATCCAAGAAAGACAAGAATTCTCCGCCGATCATCGGATTGCAAGGAGCACTTCTCCTCACTGTCGCTTTCTTTGGCCTCTCCATACTTCGTCTAGGCGTCTTGAATGCCTTCGTCATGCAGTCTACGACTTTCGTCAATTACGGCGATTATTCCAGCGAATATCCGCTGTTCATCAATTTCCCTTATGACAACCAATCCATGGTTCCTGGCCAGCAATTCTACCTGGAGGGCATGGCGATTTTTTCTGAATGCGACAACATTGACTATGCTGCACAGCATGTCTCGGTGACTTACAATGGCAATTACAATGATTTTATCGTCGGGCCGATAACGCCTTCGACTGCTTCAAGTAGCGAGTACAGCATTATTAGCCAAGTCAACGATATTTTCTCGCTTGGGCCATTCACTGCACCTGCCAGCAATGGCAACTATAGGATGAACATCACCTTTACTGCACCGAATAGCTTCCGAGGCGTACCTTCAACCCCGGCGGAGACAGGATATATCAACACTGTGGTATCGGGCGGCTCGGGATGGTCTGGTACGAGCTCTTTCATATCCAAGTCAGCTTCCAATCCGCCTTGCGGAGGATTCATAGCGCTCACATGGTACAACGTTTCTGGTGCGACCGAGTATCAGCTCTACCGCGATAGCGATCCACTGCCGATATATGATGGTTCGCTATTATCATATACCGATCAAGTCCCTGGATTCACGACGCACACATACTATGTTGTCGCTCTCATCAACAACGTTCCGCAAGCGCCGTCGAACATCATTTCTCTAAGGTCGACAGACTATTGCCAGCTGTCTGTACAATATTTCTGGGGCGCCCCATCTCCGGTCGTTCTGGGGCAAAGCATGGTTTGGATAGCCCAAGCTGTCGGCGGTTCTGGCGTCTACAGCTTCACATGGGCAGGAGACGACTATTTGTCCCAAGCGCCTGGCACTGTCATTCCTAGCGGAATGGCTATACACAAATCATATACTACTTTGGGAACCAAGGGTGCCGGCGTTGACGTGACTTCGAGCGACGGCCAACATGCATCGGCCAACTCCTCTATTCAGGTTCAGGCATCCAATGGCTATAGCGCGATCCAGTGTTATGCAACGCCGTCAGACGCTCTCGTGAATCATCCTGTGACATGGACCGTGAGCACAGATCTATCCAACCCAAGCAGCTACACCTACAACTGGCTAGGAAGCGACGGCTTGTCGATTTCGACGACCAGCCAATCGATACAGTTCACTTATAAGTCTCCCGGACTCAAGCACGTACAAGTAGACATCGTTGGCATTGGCTCAAATCCCGACTGCATCGGCGATGCATATCTGCGATGGAATTCACAATTCCAAGAATTATAAAGCGAAACTATTTTACTAGCGGCAATATGATGCTGAAAGTAGATCCTCGATCCAGTCCGGAGGAATAGACGTCTATCTTGCCGCCAAAGCGGTGGATGATGTTCTGCGAGAAGTAAAGGCCGACGCCGAAGCCCTCGGTGTCCATAGACTTGGCGTTTTCGGTCCGGTAGAACTTGCTGAAGATGCGCTGTATGTCTTCCTGCCTGATGCCGATGCCATTGTCGGCTACGGAGATTATAGCTTTCTTGTTTTGTATTCCGACCATAACTTCGACTTTTCGGCCTGGCGGCGTGTAATGAAAGCTGTTTTCCAGGAGGGTCTGCATGACGAATTCCAAGCGCGTGCGGTCGACATACGCGAAAGCTTGTTCAATGGCACAGGTGACTGAAAAGATGATGTTCTTGTCATGAAAGGCGTTCTTGAAGCTGCTTGTCACTGCTCGGGTGACATCGCAAACGTTGACGTCTTCCATCTGATAGACGGCTTTGTTCTCGCTTTCGGCGTTGGTGAGCTCTATCAGAGTTCCGGTCAGGCTGATGAGATTGTCTGTGGACTGCTTCATGTCAGTCAGGTTCTCGCGATTGGCGGAATCCTGTTCGGTCGAAACAAGTCCTTCTATGAGCCATTTTAGCTGGGTCAAAGGCGTTCGGAACTTGTGCGCGATGATGGTGATGAACTCATATTTCAAGACCTCATTCTCCATGATCTTGCGCCGCAACATTATTGCGACACCCACGC
>CAZKSQ010000054.1:0-4817 GCA_964555555.1 uncultured Candidatus Saccharibacteria bacterium
CGAGAGCGCGGACACCGAGTCCAACCCTTGATATCGAGATGCTTTCCTTGTCCTGATTGACATTTAGTCAACCAGAAATAGAAAGCTTCCAGCATGTAGCGCTCGCGAGCATCCAGGAAGAGCGTAGCAGAAGATGACATGTAGTCCGAGGTCTTTCCAAGCCATTCTTTGTCCGGCTCAACCGTAGCCCTGCAAAGGACTAGGTCGGTTTTATCTAGGCCACGCTCTAGAGAGTAGCTGTCCACGTCGATTTCTTTCCAAACCTTGAATTGTTTTTTACACAGTTCCAAGGCCTGCCGGCTTGTCAGCCCTTTCGGACAATACACCAGCCAATCAAACCTTGATCGGCGTGCAGTGATTCGTTCATCGCCCTTAAGCGATTCGAAGTCTACCTCGACAGCCAGATCGAATTCTTTGCAGAATTCCGGCCAAGCAGTAAGGAAGTCGTCGAGGGTGGGCAACGCGCTTATCGCTTTCACGGTAGTAACCGTAGGGTGTGCATCTTGCAAAACTTTCTCGTCAGCCTTCATCGCTAAGATGCTCTCGATCGCCTTCCAATAGGGATGGTCTGTGTCAGCAATGATGCCCTGCACAAGATCCTGCTCGGGATCAAGCGAAGCGATTTTCGTCGCAGTCCTTCCCGCAAGCGAGAAGATAGTTTCTGGATTTGCTTTCATTTCTAGACACATCTGTATAGTGACCGTGTCATCCCTCGTGGGAGCTTATCGGTGTGTAATCAGATGCGAAGTAAAGCAACTCGTGGAATTGCCTTATTTTCGCACCTGATTTCTTTCCTTTTTCAGAGTACTCATTCTGGCTGTATTATATCACTTTTGAGATAAAAGTCAATATTAAACCTCGGGATTAGCTCCACCTGGCGAAAATGCCGCAGGGCAAGAGCCTTTGCGGCTCATTTCCACCATTTGAGCCGCATGGGCTCTCTCGGATGACCAACTCCCCTTTTTCGATCGTGCCGCCAAATTTCTTCACCAGTGGCAGTAAAATATTTTCGTAAGCAACCGCCGAATAGCCCGCAGAATAACCATTTATGAGAAAGAATAGCGGCTGGTCTGCCAAAATTTTCAGGCAATCTTCAACCAAAGGCAAAAAGTCCTCTTCTATCTTCCAAAGCTGACCTTCAGGACCATGACCGAAGGCAGGCGGATCCATGATGATGCCATGGTACTTTCGGCCACGCTTGGATTCGCGGCGAACAAAATCACGCGCATCATCGAGTATCCAGCGCACAGGCTTGTCCTTCAATCCTGAAAGTTCTGCATTTTCCCTCGCCCAAGCAATAGCAACCTTGGAACCATCCACATGGACGACCTTGGCTCCCGCCTGTGCACAAGCGAAAGTCGCCCCGCCGGTATAACCGAAGAGGTTCAGGACTTCAATATCTTTCAAATCCTGGACCCCGGCCTTCGCCGGGGTGACACAAGATTGTAGCCACTTCCAATTCCCGACCTGCTCGGGAAAAATCCCCACATGCTTGAAAGCTGTCGGTTTGATCCAAAACTTCAAGCTGCCAAGCTCTATAACCCAACGTTCCTGCGCATTTTTCTTGAGCGACCAGTCGCTCTTGCTCTCATCGCGCGTAAACCTGCCATCGGCTTTTTTCCATTCGCTATCGCTCAATCTTTTCTTCCAGAGCGCCTGCGGGTCCGGCCGCGACAAAACCACTTTGCCGAAGCGCTCGAGCTTCTCCCCTTCGCCGGAATCGAGAAGTTCGTAGTCAGCGGAAGTTTCTTCTATTAAGATTTGTGATTGATTTTGCATTAAAGTTTGAGTGAGGCGCCTTCTAGTCGCGTTTGATACTTACAAAAAACAATTATTGCCGTAACGAACAAAATCGTCGAAGTGATAGCCGAACCCAGGCAATATGCGCAGTAAGAGTGGATCACGAAAACTTGCAAGAATACGAACCAAAGCGAAGCAAGTATTCCTGCGACGGTGAGGATGAGCGATGCGCGCAACATCTTTTCATGCTTGCCTTCAAGATAGCCCACGATGCCTATCAAGATCAGAATATAGTAAAGCATGCCAAGCAATGAAACCGGGATGCCCAAAACCACGGCATATGAGCTCGTCAGGACCAATTCACAGCCGCCGGTAATAGAGCATGGCGGAATAACGCCCTGGAAGTGCTCAAAAGTGAGATATGTCGCGTCGGCAAAGCCGATGAGCGCGACTATCAAAAGGAAGATGACAGCGCTAGTTGGTACCGCCCTTAGCGGCCGCGTCAATAACTGCTTGAAATGCATCATAGCCTTGTGGGTTAACTATCGCCTTGCCGTTCACGAAGAACGTCGGAGTCGCGTCTATGCCCAAACCTATTCCCTCATCTTTATTGGCATTGATGCGGTCTGTCAGAGTACTTGATGCAAGATCAGCCTTGAATTGGCTCACATTCAAGCCGATCTGCGTGGCATACTTTACAAAAACAGGAGTCGGATCGGAAAGCTCGGTCCAATCGGCATGATTGGTGAACAAAAGGTCATACATTTCCCAGAATTTGCCCTGAACTGAAGCCGCTTCGCTGGCGATCGCCGAAGGCATGGCATTGGCATGTTGTGGTAATGGGAAATGTCGATAAACCAAATCTATAGTCGTGGTCGAATCAGCCAATAATTGTGTGACGACCGGGTAATAAGCTTCGCAAGCTGGGCATTGGAAGTCGCTGTATTCGATGATAGTAACTTGGGGATTCACAGGACCACGAATATGGTCGCTCGCTGTAATCGGCGCGGGAGAACCGAGATTTTGGCCAGTAGGAGCATTCGCGGTTTTCTTCATGGCGACTGCAAGGCCCCAGACGATGAGAGCGAGGACGATGACAAAGACGGCCCAGAATGTGATGCGTTTTGTATTCATAAGGATTGATTATAAGGGAAAGAATGGATTAAAAGCAAGAATTTGGCAATGACTGTGCCGATCACATGCCCTGTCTCAACGACACAATCTTGTAGCCTCTGGATTCTATAGTGCTGAAAACTTCGTCGAGGATCGCACCTGTTATGGTATCGCCTACATGCATGAGATATATCGTGCCGGGCGCGACATTGGACAGGATCCTGTTTTTTACCTCATCAGCCGTGATATTCGGCTCCATCCAATCGCGAGCATCCACAGTCCAATATATAGGCTGGTAGCCGGTGTCGAAGGCTGCATTGATGACTCGGCTATCGCGCGCGCCATACGGCGGACGGAAATAAGGCGAGGATGTTATATGCGCGACTTTCTGCAGAGCCATATCCATTTTTTGCAATTCGTCCGATATGTCCGCGTCCGAAAGAGTCGTCAGGTCCTTGTGGTCATAGGTGTGGTTGAAGACTTCATGGCCTGCCGCAACTATCCGCCTCACTAGATCCGGGTTGGCTTCTACGAATTTTCCAGTCATGAAAAATGTTCCGGTGACACGGTGTTTCGCCAAGACATTCAGTATTTGATCTGCAGAAGAAGCTCCGCCGCCAGCATCGAAAGTGAAAATGACTTGCTTTTTGGAAGTATCCCCTTTGGATATTTCGGTATTTGAAATTTCCAGCAATTGAGTCTCATTTTCTGCTGGAGCTGCGGGCGCGACCTTTCTGGCGAGAACAGCGGTGACTTCATAGACATCGAATACGACCGAGAGGCATGCGACCAAAAAAATCGCCGTCCTAGCATGAGTCGGCAATGATGACCATATTTTTGCAGGAGAAAGAGTCATTGGCGGAATAATTATAGATGGTACGCGTATTTATAGGCCCGAGCCGCTGCCGGTCAAATAGCTGGAGTATGTATTGATAAAAGATGGCAAGACCGCCGCCGCGATGATAAGCGGAACGACAAAGACGATGACAGTCCCCCACATCGTCCACAGGTAATATTTGCGGGTCTTCTCGACAGAAACGAATATCTTTTCGATGAGCTCGCGCTGATCGCGAAGCTCTTTTTCCAAAGCGGAATTGTCCATAGGCTAATTATAGCATGAAGAACATTCGGTTTAGATTAGATTTTATGAAGGTATCATCCACTGCGCATAATAGGCCTGGATATACGTGATGGCGCACACAATGAGAACCAGCGCTATGCTATGCAGTATCGTGAATCGGAACAGCCTGCCCTCCTGACCGGTAAGCTTTGTTGAAGCAGTAGCAACAGCGATGCTTTGAGGAGAGATCATCTTGGCCGCGACACCGCCGCTTGAATTGGCTGCTACGGTCAAGACTGGGCTAACGCCAATCGCACGTGCGGTCTGCAACTGGATATTGCTGAAAAGCGCATTGGAAGAAGTGTCGCTCCCGGTAATGAAGACGCCGAACCAGCCCAGAAGCGGCGCCAAGAATGGGAAGAATCGGCCAGTCAAAGTCAGCGCATTGCCTATCGCTATAGACATGCCGGAATAATTTGCCACATAAGCGAAACCGACTATCGAGGCGATGGTAACCAAAGGCTTGTACAATTCTGCAAGCGTTTGGAATGCGATACGCCAAAATGTCTTCCGCGATACCCGCAGAAAAATGGCCGAGAGGATGGCGGCAAAGAGGATAGCTGTGCCAGCAGCACCCAGCCAGGCAAAAGAATAATTCACTGTGAGCAAACTGCCATTACTCGATATTGCACCATTCAATATTCCAAAAGGAATGATCAGGGTAACTTTGCCCAGCAAAGCTTGGAAGCCTTGAATGCCCCAGCCGCCCACGAATATGACCAGCAAAATAAAAGGCATCCACGCGCGGAATAACTGGCCTGTGCTATGAATAGGCCTAGCCTCATGAAAATCCGCTTGCGACCTCTCATTTGGGAAACGCCAAATCTCTTCTGGCTGCCAAACG
>CAZKSQ010000055.1:0-4793 GCA_964555555.1 uncultured Candidatus Saccharibacteria bacterium
CATAGATGATTCCTATTCGTGCCGCGACTTCAAGGGATCGCATCGGGCACTGGATCGCTTCAGGCAGTTCGCGCGAAAAGTCTCGAAGAACGACTGGCGGACATGCTGGGTCCTGAAATGTGATGTGCGCAAATTCTTCGCCTCCATCGACCAGGCGGTGCTGATGACGATCGTGCAGAAGCATATCTCCGATCCCGATATCACATGGCTTATTGGAGGGGTGGTCGGGAGCTTTCACAGTACCGCGCCGGGGAAGGGATTACCTCTCGGCAATCTTACGTCCCAGCTCCTGGTGAATGTATACATGAATGAATTCGACCGATACATCAAGCACGGTCTGAGACAAAAATATTATATCCGCTATGCTGATGATTTCCTGATCCTGCATGAGGATCGCGGCATCCTACTCGAGGTACTGCCAAAAGTCTATGATTTTCTCGAAGAGGTCCTTGGACTGCATCTTCATCCTGATAAAATTTATATCGAAACCATCTCCTCCGGCATTGATTTTTTGGGATGGGTTCATTTTCCCGATCATCGCATTTTACGGACGACGACTAAGAAAAGGATGTTTCGAAGGTTGCGAATATGTGAGGGTAAACCAGAAGTCTTGCAAGCGTATTCAGGCTTGATCAGTCATGGTAATAGTCAAAAGTTAAGAAGCATCATTTTAGATGTCAAAAAATCACCGGAAATAAAAAGCTGGTGAAGCTTAATTTTTTCTAGTTATAGCAATTACTGTCAATGCTGCCGCAATAACTAGTAATGCACCCAAGATATAAAAATTAGTCATTGCTAAGTCAATGTTGTTCATGGTATTTGATATAAATTATATGCTTATTTGGAATACAATCAATATCAAAAATGCGTTACAATGTAGCGTATGTATCTGAAATCTTTGGAGCTTTCGGGATTCAAGTCATTTTCCAAGAAAGCCACGCTACAATTCAATACTCCAATCACAGGGATCGTTGGTCCTAACGGCTCTGGCAAGTCCAACATTGCAGAATCTTTCAGGTTTGTGCTCGGCGAACAATCGATTAAGTCTTTGCGGGGTAAAAAAGGCGAAGATCTTATTTGGAATGGCGGAGGAGAGGCGGGCAGGGCAAATAGGGCGTCGGTAAAGCTTGTTTTTGACAATAGCAGGCGCCTTTTTCCGGCCATAGACTTTGACGAGGTTGTCATAGAGAGGGTTGTAAATCGCGATAATAGCAATGAGTATATCCTGAATGGCAGCCAAGTCCGATTGAAGGATATCGTGGAACTCTTGGCAGGCGCGCACGTCGGAGCTACAGGCCATCACATCATTTCCCAGGGCGAGGCGGATAGGATATTGTCGGCTTCAATCAGGGAACGTCGTGAGATGATCGAGGACGCTTTGGGCTTGAAAATCTACCAATGGAAAAAGCTTGAAAGCATCCGCAAGCTTGAAAAGACAGTTGAGAACATGAAGCAAGTCGAGTCTTTGAGGAGAGAAATAGCGCCGCATTTGAAATTCCTGAAGAAGCAAGTAGAAAAAGTCGAGAAAGCGGAGCAAATGCGAATCGAGCTTGTTTCCATTTACAGGGAATATTTTGCCAAGGAAGATTTTTATTTGAGGAGCGAGAAAGAAAGGCTGGAAAAAGAATTATCCGGACCAAAAAGGGAGCTGGCAGAATTGGAACATGCCTTGGAAAATGCCAAGAAGGTTTTGGCTTCTTCAGAGAACAAAGACAAGAAGAGCGACGAGATTATCTCTTTGGAAAGCGTGCTTAGCGAAATGAGGCGAGAGAAAGACTCGATCACCCGTGACCTTGGCAGGATTGAGGGGGAAATAGCGGCCAATAAGAGGGCGATCGAAAAGGAAGAGGCTAGAATAAAGAATGATGAATTGAGGATGGTCGCATTGAAAGATGTGGAGGATGTAGTTGGAAAGATCGAACAGTTGAGCAATATTGAAGATGTCAAGGCACTGTTCGGCGAAGTCGTGAAGACTTTGAAGGATTTTGTGGCAAGGCACAAAGCGGTGAAGGATTCTTTGCTTATAGGCGATGTCAAAGAAGAGGTGGCTCGACTAGGGAAGCACAAGGAAGAACTGGAAAGGAAGCTGGCTTCTTTGGCAGAGAAAGAAACAAAACAGACCAGAGAATATGAAGAATTGAAGAGCGCGATCGAAAAAGAAAAAGACAGCAATAGGGATGCGGAAAAGGAAGTTTTCAGGATCATTGCCAGGCAAAATGAAGTCAGAAATACTTTTAACGGCTTGAATGCTCAATTGAATGCTGTATTGCATGATGAAGAGATGTTCAAGAGGGATTTGGGCGAAGCAGGGATCTTTGCTGGCAGGGAAGCTGTTCAGTATAGTGTCACCCCGGCGCAGGCCGGGGTCCAGGCTCAAAATATAGATAGTGTTAATCATGACCATGACCGAAAGAGTCAAGAAGAAAAGCGGCATCAAATAGAGAAACTGAAGATCAGGATCGAGGATTCAGGCGGCGCGGGCGGAGCAGAGATGGTGAAGGAATTCAAGGAAACAGAAGAAAGAGATGTTTTTTTGGCCAGGGAATTGGAAGATCTGGAGAAAGCCAAGGAAGAGCTGCTGAAACTGATAGCGGAGCTCGATATGCGCATAGATGTCGAATTCAAGAGCGGAATATTGAAGATCAACAATGAATTCCAGAGATATTTTACTTTGATGTTCGGCGGCGGCAAGGCGGAACTGGTAGTCGTCCGGGAGGCGAAAAGGAAAAAGAGGAGCGATGCTGAAGAATTGAGCGAAGCGCTGTCGGGCGATTCTGCAGGTTCGGCTAATACTGATGGAATGCCTGGCGATGAAGAGATGGAAGATACTGGTCCAGAAGGGTTGGATGTCAATATTTCTTTGCCGAGAAAGAAGATAAAAGGCTTGGTTATGCTTTCTGGCGGAGAAAGAGCACTGACGTCGATCGCGTTATTATTTGCCGTATCGCAAGTCAATCCGCCGCCATTTATAATTCTTGACGAGACAGATGCAGCGCTCGATGAGGCCAATTCCAGGAAATATAGCGACATGATAGAGAGCCTCTCCAAAGAGTCGCAATTGATTTTGATCACTCACAACAGGGAGACCATGTCGCGAGCTGGAGTGCTTTACGGCATAACCATGGGTTCCGACGGCGCTTCCAGGCTGCTTTCCATCGCCTTCGAGGAAGCGGTCAAGGTCGCAAAATAGCATATGAACATTCACCCATTCACAGTACTCTTGAATAGCTTGCAAGCTTGGGCAACGCACGGCGGATATCTCTTCCTATTTCTGGCTTCGATATTGGAAGCGGTGCCTCTTATTGGTTCAGCGATTCCAGGCCACACCATAGTAATACTTTCTGGCTTCTTGGCTAAGCTTGGGCTATTCAATCTTTGGATAGTAATGATAATCGCCTCGGTGGGAGCGATAATAGGCGACGCTTTGAGTTTTTATATCGGCAGGATTTATGGAATTAAATTCATAGAAAGGTATAAAAATCATTTCTTCTTCAAGCACGAATATATGGAGAAAGCACGGAGGCTCATCGGCAAGCACACCGGCAAAGCGCTATTCATCGGCAGGTTCAATCCCATAACCCGCTCGTACATGCCTCTCTTGGTCGGTGCCAGCAACACCCGTTCTTGGAAGTTTTGGGTATACGATATCATTGCTTGCATTGTTTGGGCGGTATCGTCCGTTTTAATCGGATATATTTTTGGCATTGGCTACCATACGGCTGCAAAATCTTTCGGCCAAGCTGTCATCGTTGTCGCAATCGTGGCAGTCATCGCTATCTGGGGCTACAGCCTCGTCAACCGATATTTCCATGTCTTCAAAAAATACGAGCTATTCATTTTGGCTTTGAATATTCTTTCGCTCTGGGGTTTGGTTGAAACTATGCAGGATGCTTGGTCAGCACACTCATATATGACGAACTTCGATGTCTGGGTCAATATGTTCATGGCGAACCATGTCACACCCGTTGTTGTGGCCACTGCGGAATTTATGAGCACTGTCGGCAGTGCGGCAATAACCGGCATTTTGGGACTGACTATAGGAGCATGGTTTCTTATAGCGAACAAATGGCGCTCTGCCGCAATCATGGTCTTTTCCATATTGAGCACGACTATTGCGGTGGAGCTTTTGAAGGCGTTATTTATGAGAGCTCGGCCAGTGAATGCATTGGATATCATCGTGAATGACCCGAGCTTTCCGAGCGGGCACGCCGCATTGGCAGCCGCGTTCTTCACGGTTGTCGCATATCTATTGGCGCCACGGATCAGCTCCTGGCTAAAAAGGGAACTTATTATCCTAGCCTGCTTCGCAGCAGCATTCCTCATCGGGCTAAGCCGCATCATATTAGCTGTGCATTGGACGTCTGACGTGCTGGCGGGCTGGTCGTTGGGGATTTTCCTGGCAACGGCCACCATAATGATAGTGCGATACATAAGCGGGCTTTACTTGAATAAACTAAAGCACGTGTCATAATATTGCAATGAATTAGACCATGCCCATAAGCCTAGATTTTAGGGCATTATAAGATGATACTTATTGACGACTTGTCAATAATATTAAGAAAAAATAGGCTCGCTTGCCGGCACGATATAATTGTCCACGCAGGAGTTAATCAACCTGCACAAACAACATGGCACAAAAGCCAGCGCCAAAGCCAGTTGAGCCGACGACACCGGGAACTCCGGAGCAGGTTTAACTAAAAGCGCCCCTTCGGGGGCTTTTTAGTTCGCCCATATAGCACAACAACCCGCGTGGGCGGGCTGTGTGCATAAATGGTTACTCAACATATTGGAGA
>CAZKSQ010000056.1:0-4786 GCA_964555555.1 uncultured Candidatus Saccharibacteria bacterium
CCGGATTGGGATTGACCACTACAAAGGCGTCCCACAGCTGTCCAGCAACAAATTTTTCGGTTTCCACTTATGAGGAGATCACACGTTACTGCTTGGCGCCAAAATCACTTTCACACGGCGCAGTCACTTCGTTGGACACAGACGCATTACGAGCCTATAGAGAGCGGTAGGCTCGGAGCCGTATCAAAATCGACAGACAAGGTCTGGTTGATTCTCGGAGGTATCGCTCTCCTCGGCCTGTTCTTTGTTTGCGCGCACTGATTCCAAAAATGCGATTCGTCACCATCTAGAGCGCTCCCTCCCTGGGAGCGTTTTTTGTAAAAAGAAAGGTTTTGAGCTATGATTTTGAATACTTAAATGAAAAAACAAAGAGCAAGGAACAAAGATGGCAGAGGATCCAATATGAAAACTGTAGTAGCTGGTATTTATGATCCAGCAAAGATAGAGGTCAAATGGCAGAAGGCGTGGGCAAAGAACAAGATCTATAAGAGCAAAGAAGGAGGTCCGACCTCCTCAAGGCCAGACAAATATTACGTTCTGGACATGTTCCCATATCCTTCCGGCGAAGGTCTGCATGTTGGCCACCCAAAAGGCTACATCGCAACGGACGTCATTTCTAGATTCCAGAGAATGAATGGCAAGAATATTTTGCACCCCATGGGCTTCGATGCTTTTGGACTTCCGGCGGAGAACTATGCCATCAAGACCAAGACCAACCCAGCTGATTCGGTAAAGAAGAATGTCGCTAGGTACAAGAAGCAATTGGAAATATTAGGCTTCGACTATGACTGGTCGCGCGAAGTGAATACCACGGACCCGGAATTCTATAAATGGACGCAGTGGATATTTTTGCAAATGTTCAAAAAAGGTTTGGCTTATGAATCCAATGAGCCTGTTAATTGGTGCCCAAAGGATAAAACTGTTCTTGCCAATGAAGATGTCGAGAATGGCAGATGCGAGAGGTGCGGCACGCTTGTCGAGAAGAAGCCGATGAGGCAGTGGGTTTTGAAGATTACAGATTACGCTGATCGTTTACTTAGGGATTTGGATGCGCCAGCTGGCGGAGAGAATAGAGAATGGAGAATGGAGAATAGAGAACAGAAAAAAGAATACGTCATGCCAAAACTGATTGATAAAGTGAATCCACATCAACCCGGTAAACCGCTTGTAAAAAGAACCGTTGCTCACGCCATTGTCTTTGATCCAAAAAACAAGAAGTATTTGATTATTCGAAACAAAAAATTTGGCTGGGATACTGTTATTATTGGCGGAATTGAGGACGGGGAAACCTCTGTTGAAACAGCGCGAAGAGAAGTTCGGGAAGAGACAGGATATACAGATATAGAATTCAAAAGAATTCTTGGCGGACAAACCGAGGCGCATTATTATACCAAACATAAAGGCGAGAATCGGATTGCTTTTGCGCAAGCTGTTTACTTTGTATTGAAAACAGATAAAAAAGTTCCGATTGCTGATGGTGAAGATATTCGTAATGAAGTTGTTTGGGTCGATGAAAAAGATTTTGTACCTGGCAAAATGGTTAATTCAGAATTACCCGTATGGTTGGAACGTCTGAATAATCTGGATATTAGAGAGGAGAGGCCTCTTTTGGATTGGCCGGAGTCGATAAAGGAAGCGCAGAGGAACTGGATAGGCAGGAGTGAAGGGGCGTTGATTAATTTCAAATGCCAAATGCCGAATGCCAAATCAAATCCAAAATCTCAAATCCTAAAAGACACGAAAATAGAAGTATTCACAACCCGGCCAGACACAATTTTTGGTGTGACATATTTGGTATTGGCGCCTGAACACAAACTTGTAGCAGGATTCTTGAATATCATTGAGAACAGAAAAGAAATTGAGGACTACATCATTCGCTCAAAAAGCCAGACCGAAATCGATCGCACTGATGCTAAGAAAGAAAAAACTGGTGTGGAATTGAAAGGAATAAAAGCTGTGAATCCGGCGAACAGTGAAGAGGTGCCAGTTTGGGTGGCTGACTATGTTTTGCCGGACTACGGAACGGGTGCTGTTATGGCAGTACCCGCGCATGATGAAAGGGATTGGGAATTCGCGAAGAAATATAACCTTCCTATACAAGTTGTTCTGGCTTCTAAGGATAAGATTATTGACGCTGATAGACCTTATCTTGGGAATGGTTGGCTTATAAACTCAAGGACTTTTGATGATAAATTTAATTCGGAAATCCTAAAAGAAATTACCTCTTTTGTCGGCGGGCAATGGGTCACGAAATACAAGCTCCGCGATTGGGTCTTTTCTCGCCAGCGTTACTGGGGCGAACCTATTCCCATCATTCACTGTCCCAAGTGCGGCGCTGTAGCAGTCCCCGAAAAGGATTTGCCGGTAAAGTTGCCGCGAGTAAAGTCTTATGAGCCCACGGGCACGGGCGAGTCGCCTTTGGCTGCGATCAAGGCCTGGGTCAATGTAAAATGTCCGCAATGCAAAGGCCCGGGGAAGCGCGAGACCAATACGATGCCTCAATGGGCCGGATCGTCTTGGTATTATTTGAGATATGAAGATCCCAAGAATAAGAAAGCTTTGGTAGATCCAAAGAAGGAAAAATATTGGTCGCCAGTCGATCTCTATGTCGGCGGTGCGGAACATGCCACGCGCCATTTGATATATGCTCGTTTTTGGCACAAATTTTTGTATGACATCGGTGTAGTTTCAACCATAGAGCCATTCATCAAGCTACAAAGTGTCGGGCTGATAATGGGCGAAGACGGCAGGAAGATGTCCAAGCGCTTTGGCAATGTCGTGAATCCCGATGATATAGTAAAAACATTTGGAGCAGACACTTTGCGCATTTACGAGATGTTCATGGGCCCATTCGACCAACAGATCGCTTGGAGCACAGATGGTATGGCGGGACCGAGGAGGTTTATCGAAAGGGTTTGGAAGATGGCATCGCATGTGATTCCAGCGAAAGCTGCTTTTGCTGGCCATGTGGCCTCTCTCGATCGCATTTTGCATCAAACTATAAAGAAAGTGACAGAAGATATCCAAAATCTTCGCTTCAATACTGCTATTAGCTCGCTTATGATAGCCTCGAATGAGCTTGAGAAAGCCGAGACTATCACTAAGAAACAATTCGAGATGTTACTCAAGCTCTTGGCACCGTTCGCACCGCATGTGTGCGATGAATTGTGGAGCGCGATCGGCAATAAGAAATCCATTCACATTTCCGAGTGGCCAGAATTCGACCCAACCATGATCACCGAAGATGAAATAACTATGGTTGTGCAGATAAACGGAAAGGTTAGGGCAACATTCAAGATTACCGTTGATGCGAATGAGGAAGATGTAAAGAAAGCAGCTCTTGATTTAGATGAAGTGAGGAAATGGATAGGTGATAAACCCATAAAGAAAATTATTGTTGTAAAAGGGAGGCTTGTGAGTATAGTTTTGTAGGCATCATGCTGACGCCAGCACGACCGTCGAGCCAGCGACATGTGTCCGACGAGCTTGACGAGGCGGACACATTGTCGTGGCGAGGAGGGAGTGTGTAATCATAAGTCACTGTTGTTATGATCAAAGAATATGTGGCAGTGTTGACTTTGAACTGCATAGGTGATAAAACTATATGTATTACAAGGCAACATAAGTCATAATTAATCAATAACATGGCTCAAGCCACCATTTCATTCAAGCCCAAGCAAGTCGTAAAAAGGCTGCTTTCGTCATTGCCTGATAGGGCTAGGGACGTCCTCGTTCAGCGTTTCGGACTTGGCAAGGAGACTCGCATGCTCACACTCGACGCTATCGGCAAGAAGTATGGCATCACTCGCGAGCGCGTCCGCCAGATCGAAAACTACGCCATAGAAATGGTCAGAAAGTCCGAGGAATACAAAGAGGAAAAAGCCACCTTCACCGAGATCGAAAATCTCCTCCATTCTCTGGGCGGCATCGTCGTCGAGGATGACTTTCTCGGCCACGTCTCCAAAGACAAGAGCCTGCAGAACCACGTCTTCTTTTTGCTGGTCATCGGCGAGCCTTTCAAGAAGCTCAAAGAAGATGACAATTTCAAGCATCGCTGGCACGTCAACGAAGAGCTCGCTAAGAAAGTCGAATCTGCACTTTCCAAGCTTTATGCCAATCTAAGCACCGACGATCTGCTTCCGGAATCAGAGATGATCAACCGCTTCCTCCAACATCTCGAAGATGTCTCCGAAAGGTATAAAAACCAGGAAGTCATCAAGCGCTGGATGGCCATATCGAAAGTCATTGGCAAGAACAGCCTAGGTGACTGGGGCATGTCCAATTCATCCAATATCAAGAACAAGGGCGTCCGCGATTATGCCTTTCTGGTTATCAGGAAGCATGGTTCGCCGATCCATTTCCGCGAAGTTGCCAAGCAGATCACGGAGATGTTCGACAAGAAGGCCCATGTTGCCACCACTCATAACGAGCTTATCAAAGACAAGCGTTTTGTGCTCGTCGGCCGCGGTCTCTATGCTCTCGCAGAATGGGGTTATGTGCCGGGCGTTGTCCGCGATGTCATCAAGGCAGTCCTAGACAAGGGAGGTCCTATGACCAAAGACGAAGTCATCGCCAAGGTCATGAAGGAACGTTATGTCAAAGAGAACACCATTGCGGTCAATCTGCAGAATCCGAAGTATTTCAAGCGAGACAAAGATGGGAAGTACAGTTCGGTTGCAATGGCATAACTTCGCGAAGTCTAAGAATAACTCTTAATAAAAACAAAGGTTTCGCTGTGGCACGACCGTCGAGCGAGCGACAAGTGTCCACGGAGCTTGACGACGGG
>CAZKSQ010000057.1:0-4641 GCA_964555555.1 uncultured Candidatus Saccharibacteria bacterium
ACAAGAGAAAGGCTTCCGGTAATAAATAGCTTAATAGAGCCAGCTTTATAACAGCTTGACTTATAAAGCGCTATTTGCTAGGGTGTTCTTAACTTCGCCGTGATTGCGTTACGGCCTGCGGAGGATTAGAAAGGGTCCGTTTCCGTCCTACCCGTGATTCTAAAATAAAATTTTATTGGCCATACATTAAAACCGTTTTAAAAACGGACTTTTTGTGTGTTTTATGCCCGTTGGATTTGTGAAAGGAGAGTTTATAAAAGAAGTAATATTTTTTAATAAAATGTCCATCACCCAAGCCGCACGTCCGAAGAAATACTTTTCCCGGTATCAGGATTCTCTGACCGAGATGCCGAACCTCGTCGAGTCGCAGATGGATTCTTACAATCTTTTCCTCAAAGATGGCATGTCAGCGCTTCTCAAGGAATTCTCGCCGATCAAGGACTATGCCGAAAAGAAATTTGAGCTTTCTATCGGTGGTGTCGAGATAGTGAAGCCAAAGTTCAACGAGCACTATGCTAAGGTCAACAAGCTGAACTATGAAGGACAGATCAAGGTCAAGGTTACGCTCAAGAACAAGTCTTTGAATATAGTTAAAGAGCAGGAAATGTTCCTCGCCGATTTCCCATTGATGACCGACCACGGAACTTTCATCATTAACGGCGTAGAGAGGGTCATCGTGCCTCAATTGGCCCGTTCTTTCGGCGTATTTTTCACATCCAATGATGTTCGCGGCAAAAACTATTTCGGCGCGAAGATCATTCCTGCCCGAGGCGTTTGGATGGAGATAGAGACCGATGCTGATGGCACCATATATTGCCGCATAGACAGGAAAAGGAAATTTCCCATAACTTCTCTTATCAGGATTCTTGGTGCAGACACCAATGAAAAAATCGTTGAACTATTCAAGGGCAACCCTGATGCCAAGAAAGTCATCGAATTGACGCTTACAAAAGACCATGCCAAGACTCCAGAGGAAGCATATATCGAAATCCACAAGCGCTTGCGCGATGGTGATCTCGCAACAGCTGATAATGCCCGCTCTTTCATTCAAGCCATACTTTCGCCAGAAAGGTATGACCTTTCTCGTGTCGGACGTTTCCGATTCAACAAGCGCTTCGTCAAGCCCATGGACGAGAAGTCTTTGGAGAGGAAGACAATCAATAACGATGATATTTACACGATTATCAGCCACATTGTGGCTTTGAGCATCACTCCTGACATGCAAGCTGACGACATAGACCACCTCGGTTCTCGCCGCGTGCGGTATGTAGGCGAACTCATCGAGCAGAGGATCCGCCTCGGCCTTTCGCAAATGAAGAGGAACATCCAGGACAAAATGTCGACTGTCGAACCCGATGTAACGCTGCCTGTTTCTTTCGTCTATCCTCGACCGCTCCAAGCTAGGATCAAAGAATTTTTTACGACCAACCAGCTTTCGCAGTTCATGCAGCAGTCCAATACTTTGGACGAGATCGAGCACTTGAGGACGCTTTCGGCTCTGGGTCCTGGCGGCTTGTCTCGCGAGCGCGCCGGTTTCGAAGTCCGCGACGTGCATCCTTCGCACTACGGACGCCTTTGCCCAATTCACACGCCTGAAGGTCCGAACATCGGTCTCGTTTTGCGCCTTTCGACCTATGCCCGCATCAACAACTTCGGCATGATCGAAACTCCTTATGCCAAGGTCAAGAACGGCAAAGTCAGCAAGGAAATTATTTATTTGAATGCTCTAGAAGAAGAGAACTTCCGCATTGCCCATGCTGCGACTTCTTATGATAAAGACGGCAATATCACTGCCGATGAAGCCGAAGTTCGCATCAATGGTAAACCCGCAATGGCAAAGCGCGAAGAGATCGACTATATCGACGTCGCTGCTAATCAAGCTTTCTCTGTTGCAACCTCGCTCATTCCATTCCTAAATCACGACGATGCTAATCGTGCTTTGATGGGATCGAACATGCAAAAGCAAGCTACGCCTTGCTTGGTCCCCGATGCACCGTTGGTGGCAACAGGCATGGAAGCCAAAGCAGTTCTGGATACTGGTCGTTTGGTTATTGCCCCA
Source organism: uncultured Candidatus Saccharibacteria bacterium (assembly GCA_964555555.1). GTDB lineage: Bacteria > Patescibacteriota > Minisyncoccia > Phycocordibacterales > PALSA-1337 > C7867-002. The sequence continues at coordinate 2,060 of CAZKSQ010000057.1, forward strand.
GAAGACGGCGAGATCGTCGAAGTCGATGCCAAAAAGATCGTCTTGAAGGGCAAGAAGGGGACTTTGCACAATTTTGACCTTATCCTTTTCTCGCGAACCAACGGCTTCACATCTTTCCACCAGCGCCCGATTGTAAACGTCGGCAATATGGTGAAGAAAGGCGATGTTTTGGCAGATACTTCCACGTCAGAAAATGGCCAGATCGCTCTCGGCCATAATTCGCTGGTCGCCTTCATGTCCTGGTCTGGCTCCAACTACGAGGACGCCATCATCCTTTCCGAGCGCGTGGTAAAGAATGCAAAATGGAGCTCGGTGCACATAGAGGAATTCGTGGTTAATGTCCGCGATACCAAGCTTGGCCCGGAAATAACCACTTGTGATATTCCGAATGTTAGCGAGATCAAGCTCAAAAACTTGACCGAGGAAGGCATCGTCCGCATCGGCGCCGAGGTCAGGCCGAACGATATCCTTGTCGGCAAGATCAGTCCAAAAGGCGAAACCCAGCTCACTCCGGAAGAGCGCCTGCTCCGCTCGATCTTCGGCGAGAAAGCCCGCGATGTTAAGGACACTTCCAAGCGCATGGAAAACGGCAAGCGCGGCCGCGTCATTTCCGTAAAGATATTCTCGCGCGAAAAAGGCGACAAGCTAGAGTCTGGCATCATCAAGAAGATCTATATCGAAGTCGCCCAAGTCCGCAACGTCTCTGTCGGCGATAAGATGGCCGGCCGTCACGGCAACAAAGGCGTCATTTCCAAAATCCTTCCCGAAGAAGACATGCCTTATATGGAAGATGGAACTCCTATTGATGTGATCCTAACTCCTTTGGGCGTGCCGTCCCGCATGAACCTAGGTCAGATCCTAGAATTGCACCTCGGTCTTGCAGCAAACGCTTTAGGTTACCAAGCTATTGTTCCGCCTTTCATGGGCGCTACCGATGCTGAGATCAAAGAAGAGCTGGTAAAAGCTGGTTATGACGCTTCTGGCAAAATGAAACTTCGTGATGGCAGGACAGGCGAACATTTCAGCCAGCCTATCGCTGTCGGTTACATGTACATCATGAAGCTGCACCACATGGTGGAAGACAAGATACACATGCGCTCCATCGGTCCTTACTCCTTGATTACGCAGCAACCTTTGGGAGGAAAAGCTCAAGGCGGAGGTCAGCGCTTCGGCGAAATGGAAGTCTGGGCATTGCTCGGCCACGGCGCGGCTCATACTTTGCGCGAGATTCTAACCGTAAAATCTGACGATATCATCGGTCGATCGCAGACATTCGATGCTATCGTGAAAGGCGAGCGCATGAAATTGCCTAACCTGCCGGCTTCATTCAACGTCCTATTGAAGACGCTTCGAGGCTTGGCCTTGAATGTGGAGCTGGTCAAAAGGGGACCGGGAGAGGAAGAGTAGATTTAAAAAAACAATCTCATGAATAAATCTACACAAAAAGGTTTCATCATTCCGATCCTTATAGCGATCATTGTTATTCTCATTGCTGGAGGCACTTATTTTGCATTGAAGAATAAGCCAGCTTCTTCAGTATCCGATACTTCCGCACAACCGGTTGTGGTTTCAACACCCAATATGTCATCTACGACAGCACAAGGCATGCCAGTTCCGGTTATAACCTCCATTTATCCTACCTCTGGTCCTATTGGCACAGTCGTACAAATCAAAGGCACTGGTCTCTCTGGTTTGGAAGGCGACCTAGATGTCTATTTTGAGCGCCAAGATGGCAAGAAGGTGTTGCTCACAGATACTTCTGGTGATTATGCAAAAACTGCTGACAAGCTCATTACAGTAATAGTCAAGGAGCCTTGCCAGCAAGGAGAAACTGTTTATGGTAGCTATTCTGGGATTCCTAAGCCGTGCGACTATGTTCAGTTGACTCCAGGGACTTATAAGATTTATACGATGCCTTGGGGTGAGAAGAGTAATGTGGTCAGTTTTACAATTACCTCAGGCACAAACAATGTCATATCGAAAACAGCGGCAGATAAAGAATTGATTAAGGGATGGAGTAACTATTCTGACGAAAGTGGCAGCATTACTTTCAAAGCACCGTCACAGTTTACAAAGGATACGCTTTCCGCTTTCGATAAGCAGCAGGGTACTGTCTTGGGATTATCTATTGGCAATAACTATTTTCAAAGCATTGCAGCTACAGGCACTATTTTAACTGGGTGGCATATTGATGCCGGTAAAAGTGGGGCGGGATGTTCTGTTCAAAATGTAAGTCCTGTAGCATCAGCAACTTCAACAAATATCATCAATATAAACGGCAATTCTTTCTATCAGGTTTCTGGATATGACCATGGGGCAGGAAGTGAGGATGAAGTTATAAGTTATGTTCATCTTATGAGAGGAACAGACTGCAGATATATTTCTTTCCATAGGCATTCTGCTGTATACGGGACAATAACGGGTTCTTATCCTGCACAGCAGGCGGCTGATATATCGGCTACGGATTCCAAGATTGATGAAAATATTAAAAGCATAATTCCTGTGATTCTTAGCACGCTTATCATTAATTATTAGCAAGTGGACGAATAACAATCAACATTTAATACCATGCAAACAATAAC
>CAZKSQ010000058.1:0-4557 GCA_964555555.1 uncultured Candidatus Saccharibacteria bacterium
ACTTGGTTACCAGTCGTAATCGGAGCCACCGGCACTGTCGAAGTCGCAGTTCCCGCGCAAGCACCCAGCTCTTTGTTCCACTCCGCGTTCTTGATGGTCACGCAGTAGACCTGCCCTGTCGCCTGGTCGGTCATTTCCAGGCCTTGGGTCACTGCCGCCGTCTGGGTTTGCAAATGATCGGATGCAATATTCTTGGCGGTGAGCGTATCGATGATCCAGTTGCCCATGCCTTCGAGCGCCTTTTGGACTGCGTCGGCGATCATTCCTATGAATGAAGTGGACTTGGTGAGCTTGTCTGCTGTGGTCGAAGCCAGGCGGTCAGCGGTCGAGGATGCGATGTTGTTCAAGATCGTGCTGGAAGCCAGAGCTTGCGACAGAGCATTGGTGATCGTTGTCGAGGCGTCGAGCAATGAGAAGGCCTGCGTGCTAGACGAGATATTGTCGATCTTCACATTCAGGATATTGATGGCAGTGGCGAGATTTTGCACCGAGAGGCTGGTCGAGGAAGCATTGCCGCCGATCAGATTCCAGATGCCCGATTCCATATTCTTTGTCGTGCTGCCGAGAGCATTGGTGGTGCTGGCCAGAGCGTTCAGGGCGTCATTCAAGGATGTGATGGACTTGCCGAAGCAGGTCACGTTGTTGGAACAGATATCGCCGGAGATGCCCAGATCGCCGTGCTCGTCGATCATCATGACCGGCGCGCCGTTCTGGTTCTGCAAGGCCAGGCCTTGGGTGGTCGAGCCGCTGGGCGCTTCCAAGAAGCGGAACTGGTTGCCGAAGACGAGGTCGCCGACTTGCGAAACCTTGGTATGGGTCGTACCCAGGACGTTCAGGTTGTTATATATAGTAGAGGTGGAAGTGTCGAAGTTGGCGATAGTGCTGATGGCAAAGATGGTGCCTGGCGTGGTGGTGCCGATGCCGACATTGCCATTGTCGAGGACCTTCATGAGCGTGGTTGAGGCATTGTTGACCACCTCGAAGGTGCCGCCAGAGCCGGTGCCATTGCCGAATATAGTCAGCTTGGAAGTAGGCGTAGTCGAACCAGCTCCAGTCGAGCCGATGGATATCCTCGGATAGTCGTTCTGCAAAGCGCCTGTGCCATTGGCCAAACCGTAGATCATGAAGGTCGAACTGCCATTCAGGCTAGCGGTGTAGCTCTGCACGGATCCGGCAGGAGCGCTGGAGTCGATCGCCATATCAGCCCATTGCACGGCGCCAGCGTCGGTATCGAAGTTGAGCGCACCGCCGACCTGCAATGAATTCACGGACGTGACGCCAGTGAAGCTGTCGTAGTTCAGAAGGCCGCCGCCAACCGTGAGGCCGCCAGCCAAAGTGGAGGTCGCAAGCGTATTTGTAGCATTGATGTTGTCCGCGACTATGCCGCCGGAGCCGACCACAGATAGAGCCGCGTAAGGCGAAGTCGTGCCGATGCCGACATTGCCAGTATTATAGTAGATATTGCCGGCGCTGGTCGTCCATTGGCTGCTGACGCCGGCGCCCACGCAAGTGTTGTTGACCGCGAAGCAGCCGGTGGCAAGATTGATGCCGCTAGTGAAGGTTGACGTAGCAGAGCCGGAAACGGAGAGCTGTGAAGTGGATGCGAAACCGTTGACCAGGAAGTTGCCGGAGAATGTTGAGGTCGCCGTGGTGGAAGTGGCGTTGAATAGCGAAGCAGTTTCTGTGCCGGCTATGAATGAATTGCCGAAGACAGAAAGCGTGGCGAATGGCGTAGTGGTGCCTAGCCCCAGATTGCCGACATTGGTGAATGCCAAGAGCGTGGTGGTTGCGCCATTGGTGGTGGTCGAACCGATAGCGAACAAGGTCGTAGGATCGGTCGAGGTGGAGGCGAAGATCGAGAGCTTGGCATAAGGAGTGGTGGTGCCGATGCCAACTGATGTCTGGCCGACGACATTGGCGCTCGAAGTCGCGATGCCGAATATGCTCAAGACCGGCGAGCCGTTCAAAGAAGCGGTGTAGCCTTCGAAGGTGCCATTAGGCGCGCTCGACAGCGGCATATCCGCCCAAGAAACCATGCCGGCATCAGTATCGAAGTTCAGGTTGCCTGTTTGAAGCGCACCGACATAGGTAGTGCCAGAACCATTCTCGTAAACAAGATTGTTTCCCGAACCGGCGATGAAGCCGCCGGAGAATGTCGAGGTGGCATTGGTATTCGTGGCGTTGAAGTTATCCGCGACGACACCGCCGGAACCTACGACAGACAAGGCCGCATAAGGCGTCGATGTGCCGATGCCTACAAAGCCGTTATTCACGGTGAATTGCGGCACACCTTGGGTAGAACTGCCGATGACGAATGAGGGCGTGATGCCATTGGGGTTGATGGCCAGCTGCGCGTAAGGCGTCGATGATCCGATGCCGATGCCGTATGACGAGAAGCCGCCGGCGCCGTTGGAATTGGCATAGACCGTGAGCAGATTCGTTTCGGCGATCTGTGCAGAATAGCTTTCGGCAGTGCCGGCTAGCGAGCTCGCTATCGGCATATCGATCCAGCTGACCGCGCCTGCATCCGGGCTGAACGCCATAGGCCCGATGACGGCATTGTTGAGATCGGCAGTGCCGCCAACCACAAAATTGCCAGCGAAGGTCGATGTGGCATTGGTATTTGTGGCATTGAAGTTGTCGGCAACCACTCCGCCGGCGCCGACGACGGAGAGTGCCGCATACGGAGATGTTGTGCCGATACCTACATTTCCAGAAGAAAGCACTGTAAATAATCCATTGACATCGAACAAGCCTTGCGGGTTGGAAGTGCCAATGCCGACGTTGCCGTTCTGCTTGATGAATACGGTCGAGGTTCCGGAAACCGTATTGCCGGCGGCATTATAGAATGCCAGTTGGCCCTGAATGCCGGAAGTGACGACGCCAGAAGAAGTGGCGTTGACCAGACAAGAACCATTCACCGCATAACAGCCGGTAGCGATATTTATGCCGGAAGTGAATGTGGAAGTAGCGGCGCCGGAGACCATAAGCTGTGTTGTTGAAGCAAAACCTTTGACCACAAATCCTCCGGCGAATGTGGAAGTAGCGGCAGTATTCGTGGCATTGATATTATCCGCGACGATACCGGAAGCGCCGACTACAGAGAGAGCCGCGTAAGGCGACGTGGTGCCGATGCCTACGATTCCGGAACCGTTGAATATTGCGTCATAGTTATTCGTGCCGCCAGAGACGCCTGCTACATACAAGCCGATGTTCGATGCGCCAGTGCCATTCCATGGGCCATCGGAGTAGATCTTCAGACCGGTCTTCACGACGTTCGCCGTAGAAGAAGTCGCCTGGTTGTCTACATAGATGCCGTTATAGTTCGTGGTAAAGCCGCTGGATGTAGGCGTGGTCGAGCCAGCGAGTACTTCTAGCATAGCGGAAGGCGAAGTGGTGCCGATACCGACGCCGTAAGCAGTATTCAGGATGCCGCCTTGGCCATCAGCCTGCGAGTAGAGCGTGAGTAGCGCATTGCCGGCGATGGATGCCTGATAGGACTCGACGGTATTCAAGGCTGAAGAAGAAGTCACAGGCAAATCCGCCCAGTTCACGATGCCGGCGTCGGAGTCAAAATTCATGCCGCCGATCTGCAAATTATCGATCGAGGTCACACCGGCGCTGTGGTCATAGCTGATAGCGCCGCCATCTACGACAAGGTCGGAATTGATGGAGGTGGTAGCATAGCCGCCGGAATTGGCAGTGGTGTCTATGGTGAGTATCGGCGATGCCGTAGAAGATGTGGCGATAGAGAAGGCATAAGGCGAACCGCTGAATATCGTGGTCGTCGCAGGATTGAACCAGTTCTGTATGCCGGCATTGAAGTTCAGGATAGAGTTCACGCCTGTGCCAAAGAAGACATTGCCAGCTACAGCGAACATCGAGCTAGGCGAGGAAGTGCCTACGCCAGTGTTGCCGTTGGAGTCCACTATGAATGCCGTGCTAGTAGCTAGGCCGGTAGAGGTTGCGATGAGGAAGTTCGGGATGGCGTTCGAGGAAGAAGCGACGATAGTCAGCCTGGCGATAGGAGTAGAGGTGCCAATACCCACATTCACGGAATTGAAGTCGATGCCACCCAAAGCCATCATGTTGGAACCACCCACCCTTGCGCCCGCGCCAATCGCGGTTGATGTTGAAAGAGCTGTAGTGGAAGCGATCGACCAGTCACGGGAGGATTGGAAGCCAAGGAAGGTCATGCCTCGGTCAACGACAGAGTTTTCATCCAAGAGATAGCCGTTAGTAATTGCACCTCCAGATGCAGTCGAAGTCGCTTCACCGAAGCCGGCTTGATAACCGAGAGCGACGTTGTTGGAGCCGGTTGTTTGCTTGTAAAAAGCTTGATAGCCTAAAGCTGAATTATTGTAGCCAGAACTGTTTTGGTTGAGAATATTAAATCCAAATGCCGAGTTTCTAGATCCGTTCGTATTGTTGCCTAAAGATCCACTGCCAAATGCTGAATTATTAGAACCAGTGCCGTTGACAGCGAGAGCTGAACGCCCTACTGCTGTGTTTTGATCACCACTAGAGTTGGATGCAAGAGCTTGGTCTCCAATTGCA
>CAZKSQ010000059.1:0-4471 GCA_964555555.1 uncultured Candidatus Saccharibacteria bacterium
CCAAAGGCAGTAGGTGTTCACTGGTAAACCTTCTGCTTTGGCACGTTGTTCAAGTTCGGCATAAGAATTTGTGCCAAGTAAGTTTCGGAGATCATTACTACCAAGATCAGAGATATTTTTGTATAAGTCCTTATTTCTTTCACCAAAAGCCAAAACAACACCTTTTGTTTTTGAATCTGCTTCTTTATAGTCAGAAAAATAAATTGATTTAAAAATTTGATTGCTCGCCATACGTATATTATAGTATGATACCCGTATAAAAAGAAGTAAATTTATTCACAGATGGTCATATTACAAGCTAAAAAAGTTCCAACTTCGTCCCAAACTCTCCGCTTGTAAGAGAAGTAAATTTATTAAGAATTCCCCGAGAAATTGAGGTCCCACACCCGATGGGAACAAAAACAAAGGCCTCTGCTTTTATTGTGGAGAAGATTATTTATCCTTCTGAATACAGTCCAATCTGACTTCATTGGTTTTATGTTGGGCAGAATAGCTGGCAAGACCAGAGAAGTTCGACTTTCGGTGAACATTTAATCAAACCGGGTAGCGGCAAAGCTAGCGGCAAAGCGATAAGTCAGTTTGTCGCAATTTTAGAACTTAAAGCACCTTACCTTGCAGAAGTTGGTATGTATCCTGACACATCAAAAATAATAGTATAATGCAATCAGTCACTTGGGATTAGTCGTTCACAAATGACTTTAACACTTTAAAGTTAAATCAAATGGCACAGACGAGCAAAAGAGTTGCTCGACTTGCCTCAAAGGAACTCAGACGAAAAAAGCTGAGCGTAGCCACGAGGATGTCAGTTGCAGCAAGCGACCTTCGACAGGCTCGCCGAAAATCAAGAATTTAGAAGTGTTGTTCATAGGTACTTGGAAAAAGTCGCCGTGTAGTTAGAGCTTGATCTCCTTGAGCAATGATTGAGTTGAGGCTTAGAAGAGATAGCGAACGATAGGGACACCTTCCCGAAACACCTCTACTAGAGGTGTTTTTGTTACACCCTCACAAACAGCTCTTTTTTATCCCTCCTCACTTTCTTCAGGGTCGCATACTTGTCGTTCTTCTCATCCCTGTAGCCTAGAGCCATGAATACTGTGCTCTTCAGTCCTTTTGCGGCGAGTCCGAGGATCTCGTCCACTTTTGCACTATCGAATCCTTCCATGGGACAGGCATCGACTTCTTCCAGGGCTGCCGCAGTAAGACCAAAGCCTAGAGCAATATAAGCTTGTCTCGCCCCCCACTCTGACCGCTCTTTTGGCGACCTTGGCGTAACGCTGGACATTATATAGTTCTTGTAGTCGGCAAGAGCGCTGACAGGCATGCCGCGAGTTTTGGCGGTAAGCGCTATGAATTCATCAACTTGTTTTTCGGAGATATCAGACCAAGCGGCAAAGACCAAGAGGTGCGATCCTTCCACGATCTGCGCCTGCATATAGGCTGCTGTTTGGATCTTTTTCCTGACTTCCATGTCAGTGATAACCAAGACAGTGTAAGGGGTTAAGCCGAAAGACGAAGGCGCGAGCTGAATAGCTTCCAGGATAATATCGATCTTCTTTTGAGGAACGGCTTTGCCATTCATCCTTTTTGTCGCGTAGCGCCAATTGAGCTGTTTTATGAGATCCATATTTTTTTGATTATTTTTATAAGCCTCTCTTGTTGACGAGGGTGATGCATAAATAATACAGACGTGACTTTAAGTTGTAAAGCCGTACAATTGAGCAATGCATATAGACGTGAATGCCGGCGCAGCTGAATACTTCCGATTGACGGCCATACAGAAGATAGCCCTGAAAAAGCTGGGGATTTTGGCCTTGAAGGACATGCTGTATCATTTTCCGGCGAGATATGGCGATACGGCAGAAGCCAGATCCATCGATTCTTTGGCGAAGGGAGACCTCGCCGTGATTTACGGCAAGATCAACAACCTTGAAGCCAGCAAGGGATTCAAGACAAAAGTGACCATGGCAACAGGAACTATAGAAGATGACACTGGCAAGATGTCCTGCGTCTGGTTCAATCAGCCTTATATTGCAAAGATGTATGCGCCTGGGATGATGGTGCGGGTCGAAGGTAAGGTCAGTGAAAGAAGAAAAACAGAGAATAGAGGACAGAAGACAGAGAATGGAGAATTGAGAATAGAGAATAGAGGAGAAAAGACATCAATTTATTTTTCAAATCCAAAGATAGAGAAAGTCGATAAGCTGCCGACTGGCGTTGGCGACTCATTATTCGGCGAGAATGGAGAATCGCATAATCTATATCCTGTTTATCCCGAATCTCGAGGCATAAGCTCGCTCTGGTTATATCACTCCATTCAAAAGATCTTCAATAGCGGCCTGCTCGACACTATTCCAGAGATAATTCCTGCCGAAATACTGCAAAAATACAATCTGCCAGGAATTAAAACCGCCCTCATTTGGATCCATACGCCAATGAAGCACGATGATGCCTTGGCCGCGCGCAAGCGCTTTTCTTTCGAGGAAATATTCCTGATCCAGCTCGGCAAACAGCAGGTCCGCAAGGAATACGAAGCTTATCCCGCTTTTCAAATCGATTCCGACCGCAAACAAGTCCAGGAATTCGTGCGCCGCTTCCCTTTCCAAGCTACCGATGCGCAAAATAACGCCATCAAGACCATTCTCACGGACATGGAAAAAGGCCAGCCCATGTCTCGCCTCGTCGAAGGCGACGTCGGCTCCGGCAAAACCGCCGTTGCTGCCGCCACCGCCTACTCCGTGATCACATGGAAGCCTGGCACAAAACCGCCGGAACAGGAACTTTCTCGGAACCATCAGAAAATTCCCTGGCCCCACAAAGATTCTCATAAACCTAATCCTCAATTTTCTGATGGTTCCGAGAAAGTTCCTGTTCCGGCGGTTTTACCCCTTTTGCTTCCGATGTCAGCACGGCTCCAAGTCGCATACATGTGCCCCACCGAAATTCTCGCCGTCCAGCATTTTGAATCTTTCATCCAATATTTCGCATATCTTGGCATCCAAATCGGCCTGATCACCTCATCCGGCTGCCGAAAATTCCCATCCAAGGTCAATCCCAAAGGCTGGACTGATATTTCTAGGAGCCAACTTTTGCAATGGGTGGAAAATGGCGAGATAGCAGTGGTCATCGGCACGCATTCTTTGATTCAAAAATCCGTAAAGTTCAAGTATCTCGCTTATGTCATCATCGACGAACAGCACCGCTTCGGGACATCCCAGCGCTCTCAACTGGCAAAGAAAAACGTGGCGCAGGCGGCAACTGTGCGCCTGCCGCCTGCGCCCCACCTTCTTTCCATGACCGCTACCCCTATTCCGCGCACCCTCGCACTGACCATGTATGGCGACCTCGACCTCACGCTCATCGACCAATCCCCCGCTGGCCGCAAACCCATAATCACCGAGATCGTCCTGCCTGACCAGCGCGACCAAGTCTACAAAAAAGTTCGGCTGGATTTGGAAGCTGGCCGGCAAATGTATGTGATATGTCCCCGGATCGACGAGCCAGACCCGGACAAGGAGCTTGCCTTGAACGCCAAGTCGGTCAAGGAAGAAGCCAAGCGGCTGAAGGAAAAGATATTCCCAGAATACGAGATCGCCATGCTTCACAGCCGCATGAATCCCAAAGAAAAAGATAAGGCCATGGCGGACTTCAAGGACGGGAAAACCCACATTCTCTGCGCAACATCAGTCGTCGAAGTAGGCGTGAATGTGCCCAATGCAACAGTGATTCTGATAGAGGGTGCCGAACGCTTTGGCTTGGCGCAACTGCATCAGCTGCGCGGCCGGGTCCAGAGGAGCAGCCATCAGTCGTATTGCTATGCCTTTACCGAAACGACTTCGGCAAAATCCATAGAGCGCCTGAATGCATTGCAAAACGCAAAGAACGGCTTCGAGCTCGCCGAACTCGATCTGGCCCAGCGCGGCTCCGGCGGACTCTCTGGCTTGAAGCAGTGGGGCGTCTCCGATGTCGCCATGGAAGCGTTGAAGAACTTGAAGATGGTTGAAGCGGCAAGAACAGAAGCGGCTGCGCTTATCATAGAAGACTCCGCGCTTGCAAATTACCCCCTACTGAAAAGAGAGGTCGATGATAGGAAAAAGGAGTTGCACTTTGAATAACCAGTGAATCGCAGTGGCACGACCGTCGAGCGGACGACAAGTGTCCACGGAGCTTGACGACGGGGACACTTGTCGTCGCGAGGAGGGAGTGCCTACAAAATAAAATGTTAGATGCTACAATTAGTTAAATAAGTTCCTTTTCGATTACTGGTAATAACTAACTACCATGTCAATCACAGGAATAGTCGTGCTAGTCATCATAGCTTTCGTTTTGGGTTGCATCGCCGGCTTCATGGGGGCGTGCAACTGGATAGACAAGGGCTCTAGCTAAGAAAACTATTTGGAAGCATCCGAGCCAAACAAAACATTGGCGACATTTTCCATTGGTGTTGCGAGCGCGGACATTATCTGGCTAAATA
>CAZKSQ010000060.1:0-4417 GCA_964555555.1 uncultured Candidatus Saccharibacteria bacterium
ATATTTAGATCGGTGAAATCGGTTATTGTTTTCTGGTCCCAATGAAGGTAGTTCATAGATGATTTGCTCGCGTGTCATTCCCGCGAAGGCGGGAATGACACAATAAATCAGTGTAGTGCTAGCCAGAAGCCGAAAACCACGAAGATGAAATGGATGACCCAAAAGCGCATGACAGTCTTCTCTTCGCTCCAGCCCTTGATCTCGAAGTGATGATGCAGTGGCGCCATGGCGAAGACTTTTTTGCCGAAGAAGTAGCGCGAGATGACTTGGATGACGACGGACAATGCTTCGATGTAGAACATGAAGCCGAGGAAGAAAAGGGAAGAGATTTCGCCGATCGCCATGGCATTCACGGCTAGAAGCGCCCCCAGTCCGAGCGAGCCGACGTCGCCCATCATGAAGCGCGCGGGCTTGATATTGAAATAGGTGTAGGTTACAAGAGCGCCGACAGTGGTCGCATTCAGGATGGCAATCTCGCCGAAGCCATTGATCCAGCTAAGGAAAGTCAGCGCCGAGAAGGTGATGACGAGCATACCGCCCGCCAAGCCATCCATGCCGTCAGCGATATTCACGGCATTGGCAGTGAACATGACCACAAAGATCATGATGGGAACGATGAGCCAGCCGGCATTCACTGCAAAGCCGAAGGGGAAGTAAATGTAATGCCAAGCTATTCCCAGTCGAGCGTAGATCCAGTATGCAGTGACTGCGCCGGCGATGAATTGCAGTACCAATTTTTCATGTACAAAGACTCCGCGGCGAGTTTGCGAGCCGAACCAGACGGAGAGCCTTTTGAATGCCGTCCAGGGCAAGGTAAGGAAATACCAGACGCGCTTTTTCCATTCCTTGTGGACCTTGACCAGCGTCCAGACGTGAGCCAGCTTTCTGGAATGCCTTTCGCGGCCGAAGACGTTCAGGAGGTCGTCGATGGCGCCCAAAAGGGCAGAGATGAGCATGACTCCGACCGGTACCCAGGTGAAGCTGCGCGACCAGTTGAAGAAATATGAGAGCACTGCGACGGTGATCACGATGAGAAGACCGCCCATCACTGGCGTGACGGATTTGTATTTGTGCGAACCGAGGCCGATGAGCTCGACTTTTGGCGCTTTGACCACGTGGAATCGATACAGAAGCCTGGTCAAAAGCGGCGCCCAGATGAAGGCGGCAACAGCGCTAATAAGCACAAAACCGATGATATTGGCGAGGTCGGATGTGCCTTGCAGGATCGTTATCATCGCTACACAATAACACGCAAATCATGTTCGATTCAAGGCAAGACGCCTGTTTTAAAAGCGCATGCGGAAGGACTTAATCCTCTCCCTCCTCGCTCGACGAAGTCTCCCCGTCGTCAAGCTCCGTGGAGACTTGTCATCGCTGCGACGGTCGAGGATTAAGTCCTTAATAACAACTAGAGCCAATTCAAACGCCTTATTTGAGTTTTTGACTTTTGAGCACGAACATAGATTTGGTTTTCTTGATCCGCTTTGCTGTTCTCAACCCAACGCTGGTCTAGGATGGATTTTTCATGTTTTGTTATTTCGATGACGCCCTGCTTTATTCCTGAACCGTAGAGACCGTTTTCAGGGTAAGCGACGGCGTGAGAGTAATGGATCTTCTTCGGAATCGATTCATTGCCCTCAACTTTATGAACAATCAAAATATGGTTGCGGTTTGTTTCCTCGCTTATCATGGTGATCATGTCGCCCGGCCGGACTTCTCGCATTCCGATGACGCGGCTATTTTCATCATCTGCCAAAGTTGCGACGTCGATATTGGCAGGCATCCTGAAACGGCCGAAAAGCTTGCTGAATATGCCGCGGCTTTCGACTAGCGATATTTTTTTTGCCAAAGACCCCTTATCGAGCGATTTACTTTCGGCGTCCAAGACATAGTAAGCGAATCCGGAGCAGTCAATGCCGATATTATTATCTGTCAGCAATTTCTTTAATTGGTCGTTTGTGATCGTTTCGGTGTCTATGCGATGTTTCAATATTATCGCCCGCACTTCATCGAGGATCTCTTCCGGGTTACCTTTGCCGACTTCTACCTTCATGGCTGCGCGAGCTTTCCTTGTCTTATTGTTGTAATAGGGCACTGAACAAACCGCATTGCCATATTTGAAATGCAGGTATTTGTCGATGACGGACAGCGCTTTGGGAGAGAGGGTGTTGGTAGTCACAGGGTGAATATTACATCAACAAATAGTTGAATGCCATAGCGCCTAAATAGCGTTTGTGATGATTTCTACAATCTCTTTCCCGCGCTTATTAAACTTATTGTGTGCTTCCATGATGCCTCTCGAGCTCTGTATGCGCAAAAGATCCGCATTGTATTCGGTATTGGAATAGGAAATGGTCTCATAGCCGGCGAGCTCTAATGATCCAGGCACATCTTCTGGGACGTTTTGGATGTTTTTTGTGATGCGCTGGATGATTTGCGCGCCATCATTGACGATGATGAGCGGCTCGGCATCCGCATTCCCGGTCAAAGCTTTGATATGTGCCTCGAACGTAGTATCGCCAACTACGCCATGTTTTCTATTTTCCTGCTGCAGCAAAGATTCGAATGTCGTCGAGGCTGGCTGGCGGGCATTGATCTCTATGAGAAAGATCTTGCCGAATTCATCGTCGCGGATAAAGTCGATGCCGAAAAGTCCTTGCCAGCCGGCGTTGCGCAGTTTTTCTGCTATGGCGTGTGCCATTCTCGACACATAAGTCAGCTCGTTCTGATCTAACAAGCTATGCGGCAGGCTCCAATCATTGCCGACAGTCGCAAAGACGTTGTCAGTAAATGGCAATACGCCAGTGATCTGGTAGCTAAGATTTTCGAGAAGGGTATTCACGCCGTTCAGCACTATATTCATGGTGAAAGACGGGCCGTTCACGTATCTGGAAACACGGGCTATGCGGTCGGGGAATTTTTGCGAAATATCCGCGAGGATCTTCTCGGAATTTATCAGAATGGTCCCGTCGCCGGTATGCCCATGCGCCCATTGCAGGACTACTGGTTCGCCATTCCATTCTAGCTCGCTTGCCTTGAGGACGGCAGTCTCTGGCAGGAATTCCTGGCCGACAGTGCCGAGGAATTCGATCTGGCTCAATTTGTTCTCGATCTTCTCGGAAAGCTCTGCTGGCGGATTCAAGAGCTTCCAGCCATTCTCTTTCAGCACAGCTTCGATCTGAATATTGTTCTTGAAGACGACGATGCTCGCTTCGATCCTCGCCATGAGCTTCATGGTCTTGTCGTGCTTCAAGATTTCCAGTGTGCTCAAAATATCAGTCTCTACGTCGATGAGATGAACAAAGTCGGGATACTGCTTCTTCATAGCTTCGGCATAAGGCGTGCCATTGGTGACGATCTGATATTTGGCGCTTGGCATAGCGCCAAGCGCGCGCTCGATGTCGCGCGTGACATAGAGTACGGTCCTATTTTGAGGGTTGCTCATTGCCGCTATTTTACTGTTTTTTGGCTGGAATTGGAAGAAGTGCACAGTTTCCAATTGTATGGCATGTTACAATACTACAAATGAAAAAAGCGAAGGCATTACTTTTGGCATCAAGCCTCTTCCTTATCCCGTCCCTTAGCCATGCCCAAGCAGTCAATAGCACATACTGCCATGCCCCAAACAGCATGAGCGTATTCACGGGAGTAGCTTTCAATGACAATCAAACTCCGGAGATCAGCATGGTTGTTGATCCTGATTTTGAAAAGAAGACTTTGCAAGATGAACGAAAGATTGTTGGTAAAGTTTCTGTCACACCGATCTATGATCTGCTTGTAACAGTAATACCGACTTACAACCATTACTGCTTGCCAATATGGGACAAGCAGGGCCATCAGATCGCGCCGATCGAGCTGCCAGATTCTTTACCTTACAGCGCCGATATCATGCTGGGAGATGCGGATACTGGAACTTCTATACTGCACACCGATACTTTTACGAGAGGCGCAGAGATTTCCGACGGTGTCTGGCAATATGAATGGCATATAAAAGGATGGAATAATGGAATCGTCTCTGGTGACAAACTTGGTAAGTTAATTGCCGCCATCGCAGCTGGAAGTCCGGCGGTGAATATTGTCGTGCATGCCAAGGATGAATCTGGCGATCCAGTAGACTACACCGCTGGTACTGCCATGAGTTTGTGCGCGCCAATATGGGGAAGTGGGCAGTATAAGATTGTCGGGATGTACGCAGGTGGTCAGGATGCGTCTCAATTTGCTGGATATTTTGATGGCATAAGAAAGAACGGCTTTGCTTCCGTAGAACCATATGCTTCGAATCAGCAATATTTTTCCTATTCTGTAGATTTGAAGAGGGCATTTGATCAAAGTGTACGACCAATGGATAGTATAGAGCAGGCAGTGAAGAAGTCTGGTCTCCAATTTCCAACACTACAAATACAGAATTCTGTCCTGA
>CAZKSQ010000061.1:0-4248 GCA_964555555.1 uncultured Candidatus Saccharibacteria bacterium
TGAAGTCACAAGAGCTATTATACCATCTAATCAACCCGCGCATAACGCTTATCGGGTAACGGAAATCGTATTGCCCATCTCTGACCAAGCGGCGATCGTAATAGCCCCCTGTTCCGTACCGACGACTGTATATTGAGTCTCATAATCAGAAGGACTGGTAAAGTGTGCTCCCGTTTTCGAAGGATCGATCGGCAGGGCCGACATATAGTCTGGGACAATGCAACTATACAAATCCCCTGCTGTGGTAAGTTCCGGGTTGGCATCAGGCGACCTGGAAATATTTGCTACCTCGCTAGGAATGCCTACAAATTGGCCGTTGCAAACCAACCTTCCTTTGTGCTCAGCGATATTCTGATCTAGGGCATTCAGTATCGCATTCACATTGCTGACTCTCTGCGAATCCCTAGCCATCTTGAATTGACGAGCGGGATTGACCGCTACAAGCACAACGCCTGCCAAGATAGCGATGATGCCGATGACAACTAGCACTTCTATAAGCGTAAACCCCCTGCGAACTCGAACCTTCACCCCATTTTGCTGTTTATTCATTTTCTTTATGAATTATTATTAATAAATAAATGTTATCAGACGGCGATAAAGAAGTTATGAATTTTTGATAAAAAAGTGATAAAAAAATAATAAAGTTTTGATAAAGTTTTTTTACTTGAGAAATACATGACTATGGTGATATAGTAATCGGCATGAATAGAACCTACATCAGAGACCTTGCCAAGAATATTGGCAAGGAAATAAGCATTTGCGGCTGGATAGATGTGCGCAGGGACCATGGCAAGCTAATCTTCCTGGACATTCGCGACATGAGCGGCAAAGTCCAAGCGGTTGCATTGCCGAACAACAAGTCAGCGCACGAAGTGTCAAATAAAGTCAGGTCGGAATGGGTGATAAAAGCCAGAGGCATAGTCAACAAGAGACCGGAGAAGATGGTCTCCAAGAATAAGGAAACAGACGATATCGAGCCAAACGGAGACATCGAACTGGAACTAAAAGAGATGGAGGTGCTGAATGAAGCATTGACGCCGCCATTCGACGTTAGAAGCGAAGGATTGGATATCAACGAAGAAATGCGCTTGAAATACCGCTATCTAGATCTTCGGCGAGCTCGGCTGCAAAAAAATATCAGGATGCGCGACAAGATAATTACCTTTTTCCGAGAATACATGCACAAAAATGATTTCGTTGAGATTGAGACTCCTATACTCATGAAAGGCACGCCGGAAGGCTCAAGAGAGTATGTCGTTCCTTCACGATTGGAGAAAGGCAAATTCTACGTGCTTCCGCAGTCTCCGCAGCAGTTCAAGCAACTATCCATGGTTGCCGGCTTCGAAAAGTATTTCCAGATCGCGCGCTGTTTTCGTGATGAAGACACCAGAGGCGACCGCCAGCCAGAATTCACGCAATTGGACTTCGAAATGTCTTTCATTGCCATAGAAGAAGTGCTCCAGTATACCGAAACGATGTTCATCGAGCTTATAAAAAAGCTATATCCGAACAAAAAGATCTCCCAGACGCCTTTTCCAAGGCTTTCATATTCGGATTCGATCAAAAAACACGGCAGCGACAAGCCCGACCTTCGCAAGGACAAAAACGACAAAGATGAGCTAGCCTTTTGCTGGATCGTAGACTTCCCCATGTTCGAAAAAGATACAGAGGGAAACATCCAAGCTGCACATCACCCTTTCTGCTCGATCAAGGATGAAGACATTGACAAATTCATGGCAGGCAAAGACCTGTTCTCTATCCGCGCAAATTCTTATGACCTAGTACTTAATGGCTATGAATTGAGCTCTGGCAGTATCCGCATCCACAAGTCTGACATGCAGGCCAAAGTCTTCGAATATTTGAATATTTCGCCGGAAGAACAGCAATCCCGCTTCGGCCACATGCTGGAAGCATTCAAATACGGCACGCCGCCTCATGGCGGCTTTGCACCAGGCATCGACCGCATCGTGATGCTATTGGAAAATGAGCCGAATATCCGCGAAGTGATCGCTTTTGCCAAAACCGGTGAAGGCAAAGATCTGATGATGGGCGCACCAGCAGAGATTAACGAGAAGCAGATGAAAGAGCTAGGCATCGAGCTCCGAAAAGCCAAGAAATAAAAAGGGCGCCGGGTATGATACTCGGCGCGCCTTGCTGTATGTCTTTTCTCTATCTTTTTTTCTCCTTTTCTTTTTTCTTCTTGAGAAATTCTGGAAAGCGCAATGCCCTGTCTAGCAAAACTATGTCATCTAAACTGACTTGCTCCAGCCAAAACTTGGCAAACTCTTTGCAGAAGTCCTCAATTTTTCTCCAAAGATGAGGCGCTAAACGCCGACAAGCTGGCGGCTTGTCGCTCGTGACCAAATACGTAAAGCTCTTGCCTAGAGCCCGCGCTATCTGTAAGCATTGTTTGTCTGTCGGAGATCTTGCGTCAACCCACATGACCAAGCCTTCGCCGACCAAACCTAGTCCCGGATCTCCATGATGCATTCGCACATCAGAAATTCCGCGCATTATAAACTGCTCGAAAATCGCGACTTTCTGGCAATTTGCAAGAAAAGCATCCGCTTCCCCCGCAACGACAGCTAACCCCTCGACTTCCGCCCATTTCTGCAGCCCGCTGGCAAGAGCCATCCTCTCGCTTTTCATTTGTATCCTTTTGTTGTTGCTACCCACGAAAAAGATTACACTAAATGGCTAAAAAATGGAAGTCTGTACAAACTGCTATTTTTCCTCCGTTTTCAGGTCTAGGCACACAGAATTGAGGCAATACCTCTTGCCGGTCTGCGTGGGCCCGTCATCGAATATGTGGCCGAGGTGGGAACCGCAATTGGCGCAGACGACTTCCGTCCGCTCCATGCCATGAGTATCGTCGGAAACGAGGCGGACGGCGCCAGGTATGCTCTGGTCGAAGCTGGGCCAGCCGGTGCCAGAATCGAACTTGGCGTCAGAAGCGAACAATTCCTGGCCGCAGGCTTTGCAGGCGTACATTCCCTTCCTCCTTTCGTGCAAAAGCGCGCCAGAAAAAGGCGCTTCGGTGGCTTTCTCGCGAAGCACCGCATATTCTTCTGGAGTAAGTTTCTTTTTTAGTTCGTCTTCATTCATTTTGGTTACGTCATTCCCGCGAAAGCGGGAATCTAGTATTAAAAGTAGTGGTTATATGTACCACGAATCTGATAAATCATTCCACTCTGGATTATCTTTTTCTATAAGTTCTATTTTCCAAGCTCTGTTCCATTTTTTCAATTGCTTCTCTCTTTGTAAAGCAGAGCTAATATTATTTGTTTGCTCATAGTAAACAAGCCTGTCTACATTGTACCTCTCAGTAAAACCTTTAACTAATTTGTTCTTATGTTCATACAGTCTGCGCTCGAGATTGCCTGTCACACCGATGTACAATGTACCGTTCTTTTTGCTTGCCAATATATATACATAATAGTTCTTCATTTCGATCCTAGATTCCCGCATTCGCGGGAATGACAAGATTTGAGAACCTTTTTTGCAGCTTATCAAGCTTCGGAGCGATGACGATCTGGCAGTAGGCGTCGCCTTGGTTGTTCTTGTAATAGTTGTGATGATAATCCTCGGCTTCGAAGAATTTGTCCAATGGCACGACTTCGGTGACGACATCTTTTTCGTAAGCGCGCGACAAATTCAATTCGTTGACCAAAGCCACGGCTTTCTGATGCTGTTCTTCATCTCCATAAAATATTGCAGAACGATATTGCGTGCCGATATCGTTCCCCTGCCTATTCAAGGTCGTCGGATCGTGGGTATTGAAAAATACCGCCAATAGGTCATCGTAGGAAATCACTGCCGGATCATACTCGATCTTGATGGCTTCGGCATGGCCGGTGCGGCCGGTACTGACTTCATCATAGCTCGGAGCGCCTCCATCTGAAGAAATTTTGCCGCCGGTGTAGCCGGGCACGACCGACCGGACGCCTTTCAGCATTTGGAAAGTGGCCTCGGTGCACCAGAAGCATCCGTTGGCGAAGACTGCGGTTTTGAAAAGAGGAGCTGGCATAGTCTTATAATATCAGAGGATGTTGATAAAGCAAAAAAGAGCCCTCATTCGTGGCTCTATTTCGGCGCTAAATGCAATCAAATAAAGAGATTCCTATTCCCTGTGCAACCTCGCGTACTTTGCATTGAGGCGCTTCTTGGTTTTCCTTGACCTTGAAGTTTTGAGTCGGGTGTTGATTCTTTTTGCCATGAAAGCATTATATACTATAGAGCGATGAATTC
>CAZKSQ010000062.1:0-4052 GCA_964555555.1 uncultured Candidatus Saccharibacteria bacterium
CGACCACGGCATATTCTTTGTTGGAAATTGGAAATTGGAAATTGGAAATTTTTTATCATGGTGTTCCAAGTAATGTTGTAAATCCCGAGCTTGCACCCAGCCAAACTAATATTTGATAGACGATGACCCAGGCCGTCAGCATCATCAGGAACCCGATGCCAACATTCTTGAAGATCCTTTTTGCTTGGTCGATCTTCCCCGGCACACCAGTAAGGTAAAGGGTACCGCCGTATGTGATCATGACTATTGCCGCTAGGACTCCAAGCACAATCATAGCATTTATGAGAAATTGTATCTGTGCAATAAGGCCTGCAAAATCGCAAGGCGTGTAAGGCGTTACAGGCGGTTTTACTCCTGCAGGCAAGGTCGGGCCGTCACAAATTGAAAGCTTAAAATCGGGGCTAAATGGATCTAGTGTTGCCATACTAATTAACTGCTTGTTTTAATGCCACATTATACTGGTCATTGGCATTCGTGACCGCATCGCGAACTGACTTTGAGCCACTGGTGATCGAATTGACCATGGTTCCAAGGATAGTGGATGAGACTGAAGGATCCGCGTCAAACCAGGTCTTCGCAAGCAAAGCTTGCTGGTTGAAGACTGTGATATACGGATCAGTGGAACCGGCGGCTATGAGGTCTCGGCGAACAGAAGGCAAATACATCGCTTGGGAAAGCATGGCGATGTTCGATGGGCTAGCCAGGATAGAGAATATCTGGTAGACGCCATTTTGATTGGCAGAAGTGCGCACTATAGACAAGCCGTACATCTTTCCGTAAACGGCTTTTGTAGGACCGTTCTGGAATTGCGGCAAAGGCGCTACGTCAAAATTCAAGTTAGGATTCTTGGCTTGAATGTCGGAAAGCTCGGAAGCGAAGCCGAAGTATGTCGCTAGGTTTCCTGATAGGAATTCTGTTTTGGAATCCTGCATGCCTCTATTCCAGGAATAGTTTGGGTCAGACGGATTCACAGCGCTCGTGAAAAGCTGTATGACCGGCAGAACGCTGGGCGGCTGGTTCAGAGCGCTTTGGATGGAGCCATTAGTGTTATATGTGAAGGAATTACCCTCTTGAAGGATCATCGATCCCAAGATTTCGCGGGCATTCGATACATTGGTGAAGTCGCCCAAGGCTACGGCACTCTTCCCTATATTGCCGTTTTGGTCAGCGGAGGTCAGCTTTTGATTCAAGAAAGTAAAATCTTCCCAATACTTTGGATACGTCGCCAGTCCTGCTGCGGCGAACGTATCGCGATTCCAATACATGACTAACGGATCTACTGCCAGCGGAATAGCGTAGACGCCGTTCGTTCCGAGATATATCTCGCCTTCCTGGATGTAGGAATTCTTATATGTGCGTTCGTCGAGAGCTGTATATGGAATAGGCGTTATCTTGTCCAAATGAGGCAGGAGCATATCCGCCGGTATCAAAATGCCGTCAGGGCCCTGTCCGCGCGCCAAAGCGGCTATGAAATCTTGTGAAAAAGAGGACTGGCTTTTTTGCACGTAGGTAATCTTGAGCTGGAATGCCAAGCTCAAATTCAGTTTGGCTACATAGCTGTCGAATGCGCCTTGCGGGAAGGTGCCCCAGATCGATATTGCCGGCAACGCGGTACTTGAGTTGCCGCTACTCTTGTAAGTTGCGAAGACTGCCACGCCCAAAACTATGAAAAGCGCGAAGGCTCCGAGGATGATAGCTTGAAATTTTGACATGTTCTTCATATTTTTTTAAAATCCGACTTATCCTGCGAGAATACCAAGCCATAATGGTGCTCGCCGGCATTGAAAGATTGCTCGACTTTGAAGCCGGCTTTTTCGAACAAGGCCTGCGCCTTCTCTGCGCTCATGATATTCTTCGGGCTCAAAGGGCTCAATTCGCTCCAGTCGACAATAAGTGCTTTGCCAAAAGGCTTCAGTATCCTCTTGATCTCCAGCACAAAATCATCGGGCTTTTCGATTTGAAACAGGACATTGGAAGCGATTACTCGGTCTGCTATACCCTCTCGCAATTTCGTTCCACCAATCTTCTCGATGTCGCCCCAAACTACCTCTATATTTCGGAGGCCTTCCGCGGCGCCGGCGGAACGTATCCTATCTAGAATGTTTTTCTGCACATCTATGGCATATATTCTACCATCAACGCCGACTATCCTGGCCGCAGCTATGGTATAAAAGCCCGATCCAGCGCCCATATCCACAACCTTCATGCCATGATTGATACCCAATTTTGCAAGATTTTGGGCAGGGTCAGAAAACATAGGCTAATTATAACTCATTTGGAAGCGATTATTGATAACTACTGGGGACAATGAGACGAGCGTGTGTGACACGACCTCGAATCCTTGTCCTGCGTAACTCACGCCGGAAATTGCAGCCATAAAAAGCTCTGCTGAGAGCTCGTCGCAAACAGCCCTTTGCTCCTCACTCTCCGGACGCCCACTCGCTTTTTATGGGCAACTTCACGGCGCTCAGACAGTCCTCGGACGTCGGATTCGAGGTCGTGTCACACACGCTCGTCGCGCAAACAGAATTACAAACAAACCAAACTTGCCAGTGAATCGCCGTCGCGCAATTTCATAACTCGAACGCCTTGCGTGGCGCGACTCAACGTTGGAATTTCTTTGAGGTCGACCCGAATAACCTGACTCTTTTTTGACATGGCAACAATCTCTTCTTCAGTTTCTGTCACGACTTTAGCGGCAATCAAAATACCAGTTTTGGTCGTGACTTTCATGGTCAAAATGCCGGAGCCGCCGCGATTTTGAACTTTGTATTCGGAAAGTTTGGTCTTTTTGCCATAGCCATTTGCACTCATGACGAATAAGGCAGTCTCTTTCGAGTCCTTGGAAACAATATCAGCAGAAATAACTTCGTCTTCTTTGCCGAGCTTGATCACACGAACGCCGGCGGCATTTCTGCCCATTTCGCGCACATCACTTTCCTTGAAGTGGATAGCTTGGCCTTCTTTGGTGGCGATTACGACTTCATCACTTTTGGTAACAAAAGATGCCGATATCAATTCATCGCCAGAATCGAGAGTTATCGCGATCAAGCCGGACCGACGAACATCGTGAAAATGCTTGGCGGAAGACTTTTTGCCAGTGCCCTGCTTGGTAACCATCATCAAAGCCAATCCTTCAGCGGCTTTTTTATCCTTCGGCATCGGCAATATGGAAGTGACTCGCTCGCCATCAGCCAAAGAAAGGAAGTTCATTATGGACTTGCCCTTAGTAGCACGCTTGCCCTCGGGGATCTCATACATCTTGATCTGATAGGCTTTTCCTCGGTCGGTAAAGAAAAGCAAATCATTGTGCGTCGTGGCGGAAATTAGATGCGTAATAAAATCCTCTTCTTTGGTATCAAGATCGACAACGCCCACACCGCCGCGCTTTTGCTTCCTATATTCGGAAGGATCGGTTCGCTTGATATAGCCGCCTTTAGTCAATACCAACACGGTCTCTTCGTCGGCAATGAGATCCTCGGCGCTGAATTCCTTCACGCCATGCTTGACCAATTTTGTTCTTCGATCATCGCCATACTTGGTCTTGATATTGGTAAGCTCGGTCTTGATAATAGTGCGAACTTTTTTCTCACTGCCAAGAATTCCCTTCAATTCTTCGATAAGCGCTTGAACTTCCTTTAGTTCATCCAAAACTTTCTTGCGCTCTAGGCCAGCGAGCTTTTGTAAACGCATTTCCAGAATTGCAGTCGCTTGCAAGTCACTAAACTTGAATTTCTTGATAAGACCAGCATGAGCCGCAGTGACATCGGCAGATGCGCGAATCAGCGTGATTATTTCATCGATATGATCCAGCGCTTTTTTGAGACCGAGAAGGATATGCTCACGCGCTTCGGCGGCAGTAAGATCGAACTGCGTGCGGCGGCGGATGACAATGATGCGATGCTTGATGAATTCTTCGAGAATGGACTTTATGGAAAGCGTATGAGGAACACCATCGACAAGTGCGACCATATTTACATGAAAAGCGTCTTCGAGCTGGGTATGCTTGTAGATCAAGTTCAGGATTTTTTCTGGAAAAGAACCTTGCTTCA
>CAZKSQ010000063.1:0-419 GCA_964555555.1 uncultured Candidatus Saccharibacteria bacterium
ACGAGTCGTGAATGAATATTTTTTCCCAGTGCGGCTCGATCGCCGAAACCAGTAGGTGGTGGAGTATCCTGTCCTTGAAATCAGCCGCCCATACTTCGCGCAGTTTGGGATCGGTGATAGGGAAGCAGGTGAATGGTCCCGGCGTATAGGTTTTTTGCAAAAGCTGTCGGCTCATGGCAAGCAAGTTGCTTTCCAGATGCCTTTCAAATTCTATCGCCGAGGCCTTATTGACCTTGCCCTTGAGACAAGATTTGTAGGCGCGATATAGGTTTGCAAAACTGAAAAGGCTCTCATTCTGGCGCAGGAGATGCGCGCACATGGAGGGCGTCACCGTCAGCGAGACCACCAGGGAAACCATGA
The DNA here is from genome assembly GCA_964555555.1 of uncultured Candidatus Saccharibacteria bacterium. Classification (GTDB taxonomy): domain Bacteria; phylum Patescibacteriota; class Minisyncoccia; order Phycocordibacterales; family PALSA-1337; genus C7867-002. The sequence continues at coordinate 361 of CAZKSQ010000063.1, forward strand.
TGGCCAATGACAAGGTCACCGCGAATTCGCGAAACAACCGGCCCACAATCCCTCCCATC
>CAZKSQ010000063.1:429-4021 GCA_964555555.1 uncultured Candidatus Saccharibacteria bacterium
TTCGAGGTTTAACCTCGAATCAAACCAGCGAGGTCGAACCTCGGGGTCAAAATAACATTTTGCTGTCTAATTTCTCCCAAATAATCCTTGAAACTCGAAAATTCATAACCTTTCGAATAGGCTATTGCGGCTTCTATGTGTTCTGGTTCAGAATAGACGTCACTGGACAGGTTTGGCTTATAGATCCCGTAAGGATTCAAATGCACATAGTTTATTACCGTTTTCAGATAGTTTTCGTCGCAGATTTCCTTGCTCAAATATGTTCCTTTGAATATAGTGCCGGAATGCTTATATTTTATATTGTAATACATAACGTACGCCGTGCATATTTTCTGCAAGAATTTGGCTTTTGAACCCTTCTCGATCTCTCGCAGGACTATATGAAAATGATTTGGCATCAAGCAATAAGAGATTATTTCCACAAGCATATCTTCGCGCTCTGTTAGAAATATTTTAGATTCGTTGATTTGCGAAAAATGGAATGGTTTTGCCGTATTGCCTATATGTAGCAGACAAACAAACCTTCTATAATCATCAGGGCTATTAAAAAGCAGGGCCTTGTGCGCTCCGCGGTTGTATACATGATAGTGTCCTGTTTGCATAGTTTTTTTACGAGGTTAAACCTCGCATTTCGATTAGCTATTAAGCCGTAACCGAGGTTAAACCTCGCTGTGAAACCTCGCTGTGAATTAGACAAATAACTCTACCAGACCGAGATAAAGAACTTATGAATTTTTGATAAAAAAGTGATAAAAAAATAATAAAGAAGTGATAAAGTTATCGAAAATAGCAAACCCCCGAGGTTTAACCTCGTATGGGTTAAACCTCGGTGGAAACCTCGGTTGCCTCGCTTTGCACTCTTTTGCCCGATTCGCTATAATATCCCCATGATAAACCAGCGCGTATTTGTCTCCTGGCTTCCTGTCGCTATCGCTACGACCCTCATTCTGGGCGCTGTTTACGGCGTGGTCCAGCAAAACTACCGCCAGAATGCCAATGATCCGCAGATTCAGCTCGCCGAAGATGCCGCCACGTATCTTTCCGAGGGATTGCCGCCTATCCAGCTTGCTAGCGGCGCGCCCAGGTTCGACATCACCAAGAGCCTTGCGACCTTCGTGATGGTCTTTGATAGCAAGGGAACTCTCATAGTTTCTTCTGGCATGGTCGGCAGCAGTTCTCCGTCTATCCCTGCTGGTGTCTTGAATTCCACGAAGTCCTTGGGCGAGAATCGCATCACTTGGCAGATCCCCTCTGGCGATAGGTTCGCGGCAGTCGTGAAGCAGTGGAGCTACGGCTCGACTACTTCCGGCTATGTGCTGGTCGCCCGCTCTCTCAAAGAGATCGAAGAGAGGGAATTCAATCTCGAAGTCCTTATCGGCATAGCGTGGATCGTCACGATGGCCGCAACCTTGGTCGCCGAGTGGCTCAAATTCCTGTATCACAAAAAGTATATCGCAGGCCAGAATTAACTTTTGATGAAGAAAGCCAGTTTTTATTTTGACATTGTGCTGATGTCGGCGATGGCGATAGTGCTCTCCATCGCTATTTTCTTTCACTATGCCTGGCTTGATACCGCGCTCATGCTTTTGTCGTTCGCGGGACTTATTCCCGTCATCGTAAGCGCGGTCAAGTCCCTATTGGCCAAGCAGCTTTCCGTGGACCTTTTGGCATCGATCGCGCTCATCTTTTCTCTTTTGGCCAAAGAATGGTTCTCCGCGGCTTTCATCACCTTGATGCTCGGCTTTGCCCGCATATTCGACCATATCACCCAAAGCCGCGCGAGGAAGACCATTCAGAGCCTGATGAAATATCATGTCGAGCGCGTGCGCATTTTAGTCAATGATTCTGTGAGAGAGATCCCGACGCATGATGCTCGCCCAGGAGACTTGGTAGTAGTCGAAGCCGGCGACCGCATGCCTATCGATGGCATCGTCTATTCCGGCGAAGCCATGATCGACGAGTCCACGCTCACAGGCGAGAGCGAGCTCGTGCCCAAGAAAAAAGGCGATAAGGTCTTCACGTCTACCATCAACGATTCCGGATCATTGGTCGTGAAGACTACTCACGTGGGCGAAGACACCACGCTGTCCCGGATGATAAAGCTGGTTGAGCAGGCTGGCAAAGAAAAAGGCACAGCCGAAAGGGCAGCGGACAAATTTACACAATGGTATATCTTGCTTGCTCTCGTAGGCTCACTTGTCATGTACGCGCTTGGCATGAATACCAAAGAGATTTTGGCAGTCCTTCTTGTGGTATGCGCTGATGACATAGCTGTCGCAGTGCCTCTAGCTTTCACGATCGCCATTACCCACGCCGCCAAAAGGGGCGTGATCATCAAAGGCTCTGCCGCGCTGGAACAGCTTTCAAAGGTCAAATTCATCCTGACCGACAAGACTGGCACGCTCACTCGCGGCAAGCCAGCGATCGTTGACATCAAGGCTTACAACAACTGGTCCACCGAAGACGTGCTGGCGCGCTTTGCCACCGGCGCTTCGGAATCCCGCCATGCCGTGACCAAAGCCATCCGCGACTATGCCGAGAGCCATCATGTGAAGGCGCATCCTCCCGAGAGCCTGGAAGAAGTGCCCGGCCAAGGCCTCGCCTACAAGCACAATGGCGAAAATCTGCTGATGGGCCGCGTCTCATTCATGGAAAAGAGCGATTGCCACATCAGCGAAGAATTGAAGCGCGACATCGCCGCCGAAAAGGAAGCAGGCAGAGGCATTTCATGTCTCGCAGTGAATGGCCATGTCATCGGTCTTTTGTCATATCGCGATGAATTGCGCCCGCGCGCCAAGGATATCATCGGCGAAACCAAGGCTTTGGGCATCGAAGAGTGGCACATGCTGACCGGCGACAATGAGCGCGCGGCGGCCTTGGTCGCGAGCGAGCTCCACCTAACGCACTTCCATGCCAATATGACTCCAGAAGGCAAGGTCGAGTTCATTCGCAAATTCGAGCGCGACCACCATGCCAATAAAAGTTCCGGCAAGGGCAGCGCCAAGAATCACAAAGGCCTTGTAGCGTTCATCGGCGATGGCGTGAATGACGCCGCGTCCCTGGCATTGGCCGATGTTTCCATCGCCATGGGCGGCATCGGCGCGGATTCCGCCATCGAAGCCGCCGATATAACCATCATGAAGGACCGCTTGAGCCGCGTGCCGGAAACTATCCGCATTTCCAAGAACGCCATCGGCGTCATGCGCGGCAATTTCTGGATCTGGGCGATCACCAACATCGCCGGCCTGGCGCTGGTCAGTTTCGGCTTCATCGGTCCCGCTGGCGCCGCGACGTACAACTTTTTGACCGACTTCCTGCCCATCGGCAATGCATTGAGGGCCGGCAGGAAAACTGATTTTTGATTATAAATCAGTAAAAAGTTTATTTGCGCTCGTCGCTCTCGTGGCGGGCGCAATAGGTGTTTTTGTGGTAGTATAAAAGTATGTCAGAAGTCGAATCTCGCATATCCGTCAAAGATTTGACCAAGGTCTTTCATCACAAATTCACGGCAGTCAACAAGATCTCCTTCGAGGTCAAGGCTGGCACGATTTTTGCTTTCCTCGGACCGAACGGCGCCGGCAAGACTACGACT
>CAZKSQ010000064.1:0-3979 GCA_964555555.1 uncultured Candidatus Saccharibacteria bacterium
CTGCTTCCGCCAGACGTTGCGCAGAAGGTCCTTCCGAAACGTTTCCGACTACCACATCGACATTCGAGTGAATATCGACCAATAGTTTTTTGACGGCTTTTAACGTTTTGTAGACCGGTTCAGAATCGCCATGAGCAGTATCGATAACCAAGACGTCGACTCCGGCTTTTACCAGGAGTGCGGCTTGTTCGACCTCTTCCTGTCCAGTGCCTATGGCGGCGCCGACACGGAGCTGTCCGTTCGAATCGACGCTGAAACCTTCCCTGTTTCCAGTTATGATGCGCTTCACATCCGAATACAGGTACATACCCGCGAGATGCCCGCAATCGTCGACGATCGGAAGCACCTTTTTCTTGTGATGCTTCATCGCTTCGTAAGCTCCAGCAAGATCTGTGCCGACTTTGGCAGTGATGACATTGTTGGTCATGATTTCCTTTGCTTTCGCGTGATTATTCTCGCAAAAGATGAATTCACTGTTCGTTATGATGCCGACCAGTTTGCCATCGCGATCAACTACAGGAAAACTGTGAAATTCCCACTGTTTTTCCTGACGTCGTTTTTCAATCTCGCTGATGCACTCATCTTCCCTCACGGTGATCGGAGAGGAGATTAGGCCGTTCAGGTGCAATTTCACCCGTCTGATTTCTTTGACTTGCTCCTTTGCATCAAGTTTGCGATGGATAATGCCCAGTCCGCCAAGCCGCGCCATGGCGATAGCCATAGTGCTCATCGTAACCCTGTCCATGGGTGCGCTGACTATAGGAGTGTTGAGGCAGATGTTTCGCGAGAAGAATGATTTTGTAACCGCTTGCTCCGGCATGACATCCGAATGGTCGGAATGCAACCGTACATCGTCGTACGAAAGACCGAGGAATTGTTGCTCCATAGCTTTGAAGAATTCATGTTTATTGCCCATGAAAGATCCTTTTGCTTGTGGTTTTTTGTTTTGTGAGTCCTTGTCAAAGAACTCTATTTACTTTGAGCTTACTCGTATTTTTGCTTTTCGCAAGCAGACATTGCAAGTTATCTATTCACACCTATCTGGTCCGGACTTTCCACCACCATCTCCGCTTTGCCCTGATAAGCCCTTATCACTCCGCTTATTTTTACATTTCCCTGCAAGGAATCGATATCCTTGAACTTTCCCGCATCCGAAGCAAAAATGACTCCTGAAAATGGGCACTTCGCCGAAGCTTTGCAGAAGTCCAAGAAGACTGTGCCGCTCGATGATTTGTAAGCTTTCAGGATCATACCAGAAACTTCCGCGTACTCGCCGATATGATTTGGCGCTTCGCTGTAATCGATCCGTTGGATTTCGGAGGTCGGACCTTCTCCATCAGGCTCATTGGTCTTGATAACCCTCTTCACGATGTTCAAATATTCATTTCGTATCTTGTCATCGCTTCCGATCTCCAAAACCTCATCATTCGCTTCTGTCGCCGCTTCTGTCCAATTGTAACTGCCAGAAGCATATGCCTTGTCCGTCACCAAGACTTTCATATGCATGATGCCATCCAGATGCTTTTGGGTTTCAACATGAATTCCGCCGGACTGCAAAAGCTTGACGATATTCCCGTTCGCGGCTTGCTGGGCGCCTTCCCTATCTGTTATGCCTTCGACTTCCAAACCTCGCCTTTTGGCGCGCAACAAGGCATCAGCAATGTCTCTTTGCGTGAAATAGTAAACGGCGAAATATGCGTACTTATTCGCCTGGTCTATGAGCTTGATGATTTCCTGATCATTGCTCCGCGAATCCAAACTATAAATGACTCTGGTATCTCCTGATTGATTTGAATTACTCGACAATACAACACTAGTGACAAGGAAAACTAATAAACAAACTGCAATTGCCGCACTAAGCCAAACATGTTTTTTTATTTTGTTCATCTTTTCCTCCGATGAACTGGTGCGCCTATGAATATTATCACTTCCAAATAAAAATCTGAAGCCATTTCTTGAAAAACAAAAGCCTTTTGTAATATGTCTGGCTTCGGCTTACAGCCTAAGCTTCAAAGCTTCTGACTGCATAGACCGCTCCGCCGATGCACATTAGGCCGCCCAGAGTGAAGAGAAATAGATTCGCAGTGCTATTTTCTTTTTGCCTTGACCCTGTCATTATCGGTCAGGAATTGCTTGCGCAAACGGATGCTTTTCGGCGTGATCTCCAAATATTCATCTTTTGACATTAGCTCCAGTCCGCGCTCGATGGTGAGCTCCATCGGCGGCGTGAGCATAATAGCTTCGTCCGAACCGGATGCACGCATATTGGAAAGCGCTTTGCCCTTGGTCGGGTTCACGGTCATTTCTTCGCCCTTGGAAGTACTGCCGATGACCATGCCTTCATAGACTTCAGTAGCTGGGCCGATATATAGAACTCCACGATCTTGCAAGTTCCACAAAGAAAAGCCTAATGCTTTTCCGGAAGCCATGGAGATCATCGAACCTGTTTCGCGCCTTTCTATTTCTCCGGCATAAGGCCGGAAGCCGACAACGCGCGAAGCCAAAATGCCTTCGCCTTTGGTATCGACGACGAACTGGTTCCTATAGCCGAGGAGGCCGCGAGTAGGTCCTTCCAATATCATGCGCAAGGATTCCCTGTGCGGTATCATATTGGTAACCATGAATCCCCTCTTGCCCAAACGCTCTATGATGGCGCCCTGATATTCCGCCGGAATGTCGATGACGACTTCCTCAAAGGGTTCAAGCTTGACTCCGTCTTTTTCACGGATGATGACTTGGGGCTGCGAGACCTGCAATTCATAGCCTTCGCGGCGCATATTCTCCAAAAGGATGGCGATGTGCAATTCGCCGCGGCCGGAAACCTTGTAGGTATCAGAACCGCTAAAATCTATCTTCAAGCCCACATTCACTTCCAGTTCCCTCTGCAAGCGTTCCCTTATCTGCCTTGAGGTCACGAACTTTCCTTCGCGTCCGCCAAAAGGCGAGCTATTCACCAAAAAGTCGAGTGAAATTGCAGGCTCATCAACGGCGATTCCCGGCAAAGGTTCGACATTGGCATCCGTTGTTACGGTTTCGCCGATATCAATATCCGGAAGCCCGGCTATCATGACAATATCGCCAGCGTTTGCTTGGTTTGTTTCGATGCGTTTAATTCCGTCAAAGGTGAAAATTTTAGTGATGGTGCCGGAACGTATTTTGTCATTTGCATCACTTTGTCCCGACAAAACCTCGCCCGCCGCCACATTCCCCTCACGAGCCGAATCGCCCCGCGCTGCTAAGGCCCGTTCGGAGAACGTGCCGTCGGGCGATGTTTTGTCGGGAATGTCACGAGCTGATTTTATAAAAACCTTATCACCCACTTTCACTGAACCTTCATAAATTCGCCCAACCGCCATGCGTCCCAGATAATTATCATAAGCGAGATTGAATGGCTGTAATTTCAATGGGACATTCAAAGGCGCGTCCGAAGCGACAGGCACTTTTTCTAATATCATATCCAAAAGCGGCGACAGGTCTTTCGATTCGTCTGTAAGTTTCTTCTTGGCTATGCCTTGGCGGCCAATGGCGTAGATCACCGGGAATTCCGCCTGCTCGTTGCTGGCACCCAATTCCAGGAAAAGTTCCAAAACCTGCTCCTCGCATCGATGCGGATCGGCGGCAGGCTTGTCTATCTTGTTGATGACTACGATCGGTTTCAAACCCAATTCCAAAGACTTCTTGAGCACGAAGCGCGTCTGCGGCATCGGGCCTTCCTGCGCGTCGACGACAAGCAAAACTGAATCGATGGAACGGATGACGCGCTCGACTTCCGAGCCGAAGTCAGCGTGGCCTGGAGTGTCAACAATATTTATCTTTGTGCCTTTGTACATGACCGCGGCATTCTTGGCATAGATTGTGATGCCGCGCTCGCGCTCGAGGTCATTGGAGTCCATGGAGGCATCGCCGGAAGACGCGCCGGTCTGCTTCAAAAGCGCATCGGTAAGCGTAGTCTTGCCGTGGTCGACGTGGGCTATGATTG
>CAZKSQ010000065.1:0-3903 GCA_964555555.1 uncultured Candidatus Saccharibacteria bacterium
AATTCCCTCTTTTCTTTGCTCTTTTGCACAGAAGAAAGGTAACCGCTCTTTTTCAGAAGATGCGCGACATTCTCGGCGAACTTCGAACCAACTACGGTAACAGTCGCCTTGCCGGCGTCGCTGGCATTCTTGATTCGGATTATTAGGTCTGATATTGGGTCGGTGATCATATTATTACCAAGAAGACTTCTTTATTCCTGGGATCATGCCTTCATTGGCAAACTCCCTAAAGCAAATGCGACACATATCGAAGTCCCTCATATAGCCACGCTTCCTGCCACATCGGAAACAACGCCTAACAACCCGAGATGCGAACTTGGGCTTCCTTTTTGACCTTGCTATGACTGCTTTTGTGGCCATGTATTATATTCTCCCTCTTTCCATATCTTGCCTATTTTGGCAAATAAAATGCGATTGGTTAGCTTTCCCAACGCTTTTCGTGTGGGACATGCTTCCAATCTTTCCTCAGAAACGAGCTCTATTTGAGGTATTACGATACTAGCAAATCATGTAACAATCGTCAATAAAAGAGGCTTAATTCTAGCCATGAATTGGCTGCACAACTTATGTTGACTTTTACTGTCAAAGGTGATATAATACAGCCAGATTCAGCAATGTACCAAAATGAATAAGCAAATTGCTAAAGGAAATACTCAAGGCGGATATTTCGAGTACGCTTTGAAAGAAATCGAACAGCAACACAGGAGCTGAAGCTCTATTGCATCAAATTCATTGGCGGCTTTGACCCCACAAGAAAGACCTCACTGTCTTCTCTTGCGGGGTCTTTCTTTTTTACAAGGAATATTTATCAAAAATTTATTATTTCTTTATCACTTTTTTATCAAAAATTCATAACTTTTTTATCGCCTTTTGATAAAGTTATCTTGTGATTAAAGATTATGATTCATGGAATATTATTAAAAAACAAGTCGAATTGATCGATGTGTCTTCAACATATTTTTATGAGCGCGAAATATGGTGGTGCTGCCTAGGAACAAACATCGGTCAAGAAGAATGTGGGAAGGGAGAAAGTTTTCTTAGGCCGGTTCTGATATTCAAGAAATTTTCTAGTAATCTTTGCTGGATTATTCCCTTGTCGACCAAAGTAAAAACTGGTAGTCATTTTTTTCCCTTGCTGGCTATTTCAAATACCATCAGGACTGCAGTACTTATCCAAATGAAATCGATTGATTCAAAAAGATTTAAGAACAGAATCGATAGTATATCCCCCGAAGAATATGAACTTATCAAAGAAAAAATCACCGATTTAACTCGATGATTTTTCCTAACATGTAACTGCAACTGTAGGAGCATTTACTCCTCAAGCCTTTCGGCCAATGTAAGAACATTATAGTGTCTTCAGAATAAAAAGCAAATCCATGCAATCCAAGCCTAACTTTCGAAAATCATCCTCTTATAGACCCCTCTCGTCGTCTCCACATCCCTCGCGCAATAATCGCAGATCTCTTTCACCTTTCCGGCCTTATAAAAATCCCAGACCTTCGATCCATCAATTCCATCCTTCGGCGTCGGCAGTCCCAGAGCGAGCGCAACGTGCTCGAGCCCAATGGAATCCCTGCCCCATTTCACCCATTCATGCATAGTGTCATAGATAGGCTTGTTCTGATATCGTGCGAAGGACATATACTTGGACTTGTTCCTATCATCATGTTGCCAGCTTGGCTTCACACCCAAGATCACCGACCTTTGCCAAAGAAAGCGCAGGTCGAAATCGAGAACGTTATGGCCAACAAATAAGTCGCATTGGCCGGCAACTTTCCAGAACTGCTCCAAAGTTTTCTTTTCATCGTCCGGGTTGCAATAGCTTTTGACCGCATCGTCATTCACCGCCAAACAGACACACAAAAGGCGGCCGAAGCTGCCGTCGAACGAGGTGCCTCGGACATAGTCTTCGAAGCGCAACTCTTCGTTATTCTTGCCCTTGCCGCCATCGACTTCGAAGACAACATTCTCTGAAAGTTCCTTTCTTTTCGCCTTCTTCTCCAACTTTCTCTCATAAAGATACTTGAGTGCTTTGCCCGTTTCTTCATTTTCCGTATCGCCAGGAATGGTCTCAATGTCCAAAAAAAGCTTGTTCATGTGAATAGTTTACAGTGCAAAATCCAAAGTGCAAAGCTAATTGATAGGGTTTCTGCCCTGAATGATCCTGATCAAGAACATTATTATAGCCACAACCAATAGGATATGGATAAACCAGCCTATAGTATAAACGCCAATTACACCTAGGAACCAAAGGATCAAAAGTATGACAGCGATTGTTACAAGCATATTATTTATATATTTAAGGCTGATAAATTCATTGTTCAACTTATACGACGTAAGCTGATAAACTTTATTACAAAGGAGCCACTCCTCTATTTCTTCACCTCTTCTTCTCTCTTCAACGGAAAGCCTAGATATTCCAAGAATGCAATCGTGGAATTCTTGTCATGAGATGTTGTCACCAGTGTAGCGCTCAATCCAAAAACATCTTTCAGATCTTCATCGGCAGTCTCCGGAAAGATCGTATGCTCCCTGATGCCCAAAGTATAGTTGCCCATAGCATCAACAGCAGTCCTCGGAAGTCCTCGGAAGTCTTTTGTTCTAGGCAAAGCGACGTGAATCAGGCGGTCCATGAAATCACACATCCTTTTTCCGCGAAGAGTCGTCATATATGCAAGCGGATCGCCGGTCCTGGTCTTGAATGTGGCGATGGCCTTTTTTGCTACGCGTGTGGCCGGCTTTTGGCCAGTGATCTTGGCGAGCCTATCTGCGATTAGCTCGATCTTCTTCTTGTCTTTGACCGAGCCGAAACCGCTCGAGATGATGATCTTCGATAGATGCGGCGCCTGCATAGGATTCTTCAAATGAAGCTTTTCCTTCAAGCCCTTGTATGATTCTTTATTCAATTCGTAAACGGTTTTGTATGCCATAATATTATTTTACCTTTGCGACTTTGGAAGCATGCATCGGCATTGCCCTGTTGACAATCTGACCCTTTCCGTCCTGTTTCCTGGACCTTTCGTGCTTCTTCATCATATTCATGCCTTCGACGAGAATCTTATTCTCCTTTGGGTATGCGGTAACAACCTTGGCGGTCTTGCCTTTGTCATCTCCAGAAAGTATTTTGACTGTGTCGCCTTTTTTGATATGCATGGTATTAAACTATCTCGGGGGCGCGTGAAGCAATGGTTTTGAACCCAGCCTCTTGGATCTCGCGGGGAATGGGACCGAAAACGCGACCAGCCAAAGGCTCTTTCTTGCCTTTTTCGATGATTACGACTGCATTCTCATCAAAACGGATATATGAGCCATCCTTCCTTCTCGTAGGCTTGACTTGGCGCACGACGACAGCCTGAAGGACATCTTTCTTCTTGACCGCCTTCCTAGGCTCCGCTTTTTGCACCGAAAGAACAACCACGTCGCCCAACTCCGCATAACGCTTCCTAGTCGCGCCAAGCACCTTGAATATGCGTCCGATCTTGGCTCCGGAATTGTCTGCAATATTTACGATTGTTCTTGGCTGTATCATTGTAGGAAATTATGCGACAACTTTAAATGCTTTGTTCTTCGACAATGGCCTGCATGCCTCGATCGTGGCCTTCTCGCCGATCTTCTTGGTATTGCCTGGATCATGCGCCATGAGCTTTGTCCTCTTGTTCATAAACTTGTGATACTTGGGATGCTTCACATACCTAGAAATAGTGACTACAGCCGTGTCCTTCATCTTGTCAGAAGTGACAACGCCAGTGAAAGTCTGTCGCATAAGCTTTACTTCTTTTGTTTCGGCGGTAAGCATGTGATTGGTGATACTACTGTAAAAATGTGATTCTGTCTAGGATTACTGCGCATCCGCGGCCTTTTGGTTGGCAGCCGTCAAAATCCTAGCAATGTCTTTTCGTA
>CAZKSQ010000066.1:0-3770 GCA_964555555.1 uncultured Candidatus Saccharibacteria bacterium
TTTACCAGCCTCTCTCTCTGATTTGAATGATGCTTTGACTGGCTATTCTGTCCCCAAAGACCCTGCGGATAAGTCCAATTATGAGTATATTTCGACAACAACCAATGCATTTGAGCTTTGTGCCACATTTTCTTTGCCATCAAATGACAATTCTGGCAAGGGTGGCTATAATGGCTCTGGTTCTGCTACAATGCCATATCCGGTGACCATAGGATCGAATGACGCCTCGAATTATTGGAATCATTCGGCGGGAAAGACATGTTTCGAAAGAACCATTGATCCATTGAAGTTCCCTCCGATTCCAGGCGCCAAACAATAAAACAAAAGGTTGGAAATATATTAGAAGCTATTTAAGTCTAAATAATAGACAAAATCTCACCAAAAATGAGATAAATTTACTATGATTCTCGGCAAAAAAACAAAGATCGTCTGCACGATGGGCCCCGCTTCGGAAAGTCCAGCAAAGCTTACAGAACTCGTGAATGCCGGCATGAATGTCATGCGGCTCAACTTTTCGCACGGTTCCTTCGATGAACATCAAAAAAGAGTGGATGCTATCAGGGAAATCATGCCAAAGATAAAGAGGCCAGTTGCCATTCTCCAAGACCTTTGCGGGCCCAAGATACGCATCGGCGCTTTCAAAGAAGGGTTCATAATGTTGCATTCCGGAGACATCTTCACGCTGACAACGGAAAAGATAGAAGGCACCAAAGAAAAAGTTTTCATCAATTATCCGCAATTGCCGCAGGAAGTAAAGCCTGGCGGCAAGATCATGCTGCATGACGGCACTAAGCAATTGGAAGTCATCGAGGTAAAGGGCAATGAGATCGTCACAAAAGTGATAGTCGGTGGCCGTTTGTCCAACCATAAAGGCGTGAATGTTCCCGGCGCCAACCTTTCCATTCATAGCCTGACTGAAAAAGACAAGAAAGATTTGGAATTCGGCATCAAGAATAAGGTTGACTTCATAGCGCTTTCTTTTGTGCGCAGGTCCAGTGATATCAGAGAATTGCGTGAAATTCTGGTAAAGGAAAAATGCAATGCCCAGATTATTGCCAAGATCGAAACGCCGGAAGCATTGGCTGATATTGATGGGATAATCGAAGCGGCAGACGGCATCATGATCGCTCGCGGTGACTTGGCTATAGAAATACCTGCAGAAGACGTGCCTTTCTTCCAGAAGCAGATTATCACAAAATGCCACAATCTCGGCAAGCCGGCCATAACTGCTACGCAGATGCTGCTTTCAATGGTGACGAGTCCGGTTCCGACCCGCGCCGAGGTTTCCGATGTCGCGAATGCTATATATGACGGCACTGATGCGATCATGCTTTCAGAGGAGACTTCTATCGGAGAATATCCCGTTGAAGCAGTGAAGATCATGAGCTTGGTCGCAAATCGCATCGAAAAAGAAGTCTATACTCGCGACACCATAACCGAATTTGCAAAATCTCACGGCATTACGGACATAGTTTCGGAATCGGCAGTCCGAACAGCCCACAACATTGGCGCAAAATTCATCGTTGCTTTGACTCGTTCTGGACGCACTGCTCGGATGCTTGCCCGTTATCGTCCGACCGAACACATATTGGCCCTGTCTGACGATCCGGCAAATGCCAATAAGCTGATGCTGGCCTTCGGAGTTTATCCTATAGTTTCGCCAACCTTCAAGACGATCGATGAAATACTAAAATTGGTTCGGAATATCACCGTAGAAAGCAAGCTGGCAAAGGCGGGAGATAAGGTGGTCATCGTTGCAGGCATGCCTTTCGGAATCGCGGCAGATACGAACTTTGTGCTGGTAGAGACGCTGTAAAATTATTAACAAACAAGTTTGGCAGCCACTCCCTCCTCGGCTCGACGAAGTGTCCGTCTCGTCAAGCTCACTGGACACTTGTCGCAGCCTGCGACGGTCGTGGCACTGCAATTCTTTTGTTATTTATCTTCAATTTGCATTCGTACCAAAACTCTGTTAATGTCATCCTCATGTTAATGATCAGGTTACAGCGCACTGGCAGGAAGCACGAGCCGACTTTTCGCGTGGTTTTGACCGACCACAAGAATGGCCCGAAGAGCGGCAAATATCTGGAAAATCTAGGCTGGTATGATACCAGGATCAAGAACAAGCTCGATCAGATGGATGTGGAAAAGATCAAGTATTGGATGACAAAAGGCGCAAAAACATCTTTGACTCTTCATAATTATTTGGTTACCAATAAAGTCATCACTGGCAAGAAGCTGAACGCACTTCCAAGGAAGTCGCCAATCAAGAAAGAAGTACCGGCCGAAGCTGCAAAACCTTTGGCTGCGTCTACAGAATCGGCACCTGTTGTGGAAGTTACTCCTACACCAGCGTCCGAAGCTGAATCAGTTCCCCTTGTTAAATAATAAAGATCACAAAGGCTTGTTTGGTTATTTGACTCTTGCGACTTATTTCAACTTTGCTAAACTAGTGTAAGTACAGCGAACTGTACGATTATCAAAATATTACGATTATTATGCAAGCAGATCAGCAGTTTCTAGAATACGTTATAAAGGCTTTGGTTGACAACCCGAATGATGTGAAAGTGAATCGCAGCGTGGATGAAATGGGCGTGCTTTTGACCCTTGAAGTTTCCGCAGCAGATATGGGCAAGATCATTGGCCGCCAGGGCAATACCGCAAAGTCCATCCGAACTCTATTGCGCGTTGTGGGTATGAAGAATAATTCTCGTGTCAATTTGAAGATCAATGAACCAGTTGGCGGGCTAAAGTCCGCTGAAATGATGGGTGCAGCGCCGATGAAGGCGGCAGAGAGGGCGTCGAAGTCGGTGGATGAGGCAATGGCGGACCTAAAAATATAGTTTATGGTGTGACTTATCCCTCTTCCTCCTCGCGACGACGAAGTCTCCGTCTCGTCAAGCTCACCGGAGACTTGTCGCTCGCTCGACGGTCGAGGTATAAGTCACAAATAAACTTAAATGGTTCGCTTTTGGCGCGAGCTCATTTTTTTGTCTGTATATAATAAATTTAACTCATATGACATTCCACGTAATAACATTGTTTCCTGAAAGCCTGGAATCGTATTTGAATTCTTCGATAGTTAAGCGTGCCCAGGAAGACGGCCATATTTCCATAAGATACTACAATCCGCGGGATTTTGCATTGCCAGGGAAAGAGGGAAAGGATATGACTTATTCGGAAAGAAGGGTAGATGATAGGCCGTATGGCGGTGGGCCTGGGATGGTGATGGAGGCACTTCCTGTTGTGAGGGCGATTGAGCACATAGAGAATAGAGAATTGAGAATAGAGAATAGAGGAGACAACAAAGTTAAAAAAAAAGTAAAAATTATCTTCTTTTCACCATCAGGCAAGCAGTTTGATAATAAAGTCGCAGAGACTTGGAAAAAATACACGGATATTGTCTTAGTTTGTGGGAGATATGAGGGAATAGATGCGAGAATTAAGAAGATTTTCCCGATGATAGACATTTCAGTCGGGCCTTATACTTTAACTGGCGGGGAATTGCCAGCCATGATCGTTATAGATTCAATTACAAGACGAATTAAAGGAGTCTTGGGTGACGACCTCTCGATTGAAGAGCAAAGAGTGGCTAGTCCTGATGTTTACACTCGGCCGGAAGTCATTGAACATAATGGCAAGAAATATAAGGTGCCAAAAGTCCTTCTTGGCGGGCATCATGCCAAGATCGAGGAGTGGAAAAACAAGAGAAAAGCCTCTGGCAAGAAATAGCTTAATAGAGCCAAACTTATAGCCCCTTGACTTTAATG
>CAZKSQ010000067.1:0-3735 GCA_964555555.1 uncultured Candidatus Saccharibacteria bacterium
TTAAATTTGAAACATTCACATAACTCGTACTCCCATCAAAACTCAACACCTGCCCAATCTTCCCTTGCACCACCGCGCTCGATGTCGACGTAAACCCATTCATGCTTCCATTATTCCCATTTCCGCTCACATCCGCGACGTTACTGACCATATTCTTGCCGTCGAAGGTCCAGTATCCGACGAGGCCGGTGGTGAGCGATTTTGTGGGCGAAGTGGCGACGTGTGTGGCGGAGCCCATGGAGTAGAGCTGGGAGATTTCGGTCTGGGAGAGAGCACGGGAGTAAATGCGCACATCGTCAAGAGTGCCTCCTAATACTCCAATAGGGGTTGTATTTTCAGAACCGATGGTATTTCCTATACTCGCAAGCGTCGTGGCTGAGGTTGTTGCTATTGATACACCGTTTGCAAAAAGTGATATACCTAAACCATTCACAACCGAACAAACATGTACCCATTGATTTGCTTTAAAAACGGCAATCGTAGTTGCAGAACTGACATCAGTGCCACTATTAGTATAGGAAACTTGAAGCGCACCTTTAACGGGTGCGCTAGTAGGTACTTCCTGCAATGATATCCGATTATTTGTATCTGCACTCAAACCAACTAGTGTCTGGGCAGAACCGCCACCAACAGAAGCTATATTTTTGATGAGCGCCCATGCACATATAGTATTAAGAGAATTGTTTGAAGCAATAGGATCGGAAATCAATTTTACATAACTATTAACTCCATTGAAACTTATTCCTTGTCCCACTCTTCCTTGTACTTGAGCCGACGAGGTAGATGTAAAGTTGACTAGATCCCCATTATTCCCACTCCCGCTACTATCCGCCACGTTATTGACCATATTCTTGCCGTCGAAGGTCCAGTAGCCGACGAGGCCCTTCGAGAGCGGACTGACGAGAGAGGTGGCGACGACGGAGGCATGAGCCGTCGCAGGAGAAGAGAGAAGAGAGAAGAGAGAAGAGAGAGGGAGCGCAAAGAGAAAGACACAAAAAATAAGTCGAAAAACGTGGCGAGGTCGGACCTTGAGGGTGAATATTGACTTTTTATTGGTGTTTGGTATCATAGGCTTGTATCATCAACAGAAAAGTAGCCCTATAAGGTTTCGTCCTTATGGGGCCTTTTCTTATATTCCAATTTACTTCTCAAGTCATTCATGTAATGAGTGTGCTTTCGAAATATTTCAAATTTTAGCAGGGCCGAAAATCTATTCTTATTCGGAATCATCAGTGACACGAGTTTGTCTTGTTCAACCAAATATTTTGCCAAGCATTGAAAATCACCATCGCCAGTTACGATCACCGCCTTGTCATATGACACAAAATCAATCATCGCTTGCAAGACAAGCTCCGCATCGCAATTGCCTTTTGTGCTGCCATCTTTATATGTCAGAGTCGGTTTGAAGATGCAAACAAATCCTGATTCCTGCAGTTTCGCATATAGATCGTTATTTCCTGCAATATAACCTAAAAAAATATAAGCTTTGCTGACATCGTATTTTTCTTTCAAATAGACGCGGAAACGTTTCCAATCCACTTTCCAACCAAGTTCCAAAATGCTCAAGTTGAGATTTTGGCTGTCTATAAAAGCAAAGTTGTTTTTATGGATGTTCACACTTGCTTTTATCTCATCCTTCAATCCCCGAAGCCATTCGGCTGTTTCCATGCAGATTTTCATAGCATATATTTTCCATTCAAGAAAAGAGCTTTGCTTCGCTTCAAAAAGCGGTTCACCTTTTTCAGATATAATCTTCAAGATTTTTGGAGAAAGATCATCAAGATTTACGATTTTGACATTATTATCTATTACCAGAGAAAGTTTAGCTTCAATATCAGCAAACCTCTCTCTATCCAAACGCTTGCTCGTTATATACCCAACAAAAGAACCTCTATCATCCAAACATTCATCTCTTACTATTTGTGAAGGCAAAAAAATAACCAATTCAAGATCGTATTTTTTTGCTATTTCGGCAATTTGGGGTTTTATTTCTTCTAAATTCATGGCTTATTTGGGCTTTGGTTTTGTGTCTACTGACCAGTGTTTCATTTTGTTATTTTAGCATTTTTTTCACAAAAAATAATTCTCTGCCGCAAAATTAAACTGTTCAAGGAAAATATTTTTGAGGAGCGCGGCGTTTCCGAGTTCATAAAAGACCAAAATGGCTTTTTTGTAGCTGGCCACATCAATGCTCCGGAAAGAAAGCGGGCAGACATCCCCGGCGATGAAACACGCGTTCGCCATAAGGCGCGAAGTGCGCTTGTTGCCGTCTTCAAAGGGCTGTATGTACGAAATCATCAACAAAGAAATCAGTGCCTTGTTCCAAGGATCACCAGCGTCATTCACGACCGTAGACATCTTTTCGACTGCTTCTTTGATCTGATTGATATTATCCAGAGGCCGATAATTCGTGCCAGTAATACCCACGGCTTTTGACCGCAAGCCAAAATTCACATCCAAGCCTTCGACAAGCAGGCGGTGGACATCTTCAATGTCGCGCAGGGAAAGCTTTTGGAACTTATCTTTATTCTTGAAAATATGATCCAGCGCTTTTTTGTGGTTCAGGATCATGACCGCTTCTTCTTTGTTATGACCTTCAGCTTCTTTGTTTTCTTTTATCAGGATCTCCGTATCGATGAGCGAATATGTATTGCCTTCGATCTTCGACGATTTCCAAGAAAGCTCTATGGTTATCCTCTCGAACTCTTTTTGGACGATCACTGGAGGAAGGCTAGCGATCTTTTTTCTAAAGATATCGCCTTTTCGTCTAAGCTCGCCGACTTCTTCTGGACTAAAAAGCCCCGACAGTTTTGAAAAAATATTCTGGTCAAAATGAATGACGCCGGGTGCTCTCACGTCTTGATCCTTGGAAATATAGTCTTCATGATCAATAGGCTTGAGAAGCGGATGCGATTCCACGAGCGCGTAGGACACACTTCTGCCTTTGCCGGCCTGTTTCAATAAATTCATAGCTACAAGTTCCTTGAGCTCCCTTCCTACAGTTTCCCTAGATATTGCGTCATTCTGAATGACAAAAAAGTCAACAATGTCCTGATTTTGAACATGATCCTTTGATCCAATAAAATGAAGGATTTCCTGTTGTCTTTTTGTTAATTGCGTCATTTTTTTACATTAATTGCGTCAATATGACACGATTATAGCACATACCCGACACAGAGGCCTCGCCTCTGTAGTGTTTTAGGATTTTGGATTTGATTTGGCATTGGAAATTGGAAATTTGTCATTGGTTTACGGTGTCTTCGACGCATCCGAAGCTGTTGGAGCTGGGGGCGTTACTGGCGTTGACGGTGCTGTTGAGGTTACCGGCGGCTTGGGCGTGCTCGGCGGATTGGACGCAGGCGCGCTAGGAGCTGATGAAGTTGGGACTGTGGGAGCCGTGGATGCTGGTGCCGACGGTGTAGTTGGGAGATGTCCGACATCTCCTATAGTGCTAGTGCCCGTTGAGCTCACTGGCGGTGTCGTTACGGCAGTAACCGGAGTTACAGGAGTGCTGGTCGCGCTTGAATTGCCAATAATCGGAGTGCTAGTCGCGGTGGGATTACCAGCGGATGGGAGATGTCCGACATCTCCTATGCTCGTCGTCGTCGCTGTTTCTGTGCTCGTCTGATTCCCTGGCGACGTTGAGGTTGAGGCCGAAGCCGAAGTTCCCCCTGCGGATGGGAGATGTCCGACATCTCCCGTGGAGCTCGATCCGCCAGCTGGCGAGGAGAGCGA
>CAZKSQ010000068.1:0-3373 GCA_964555555.1 uncultured Candidatus Saccharibacteria bacterium
GTGAAATAACATAGTGGTTTATAGTATACTGTTAATGATGAAATACGGCAAACAAAGCATTGGCGGAAAAATAATGAAATCGCCAGTCACATTGTTCGTTGTTTTTTGCCTGTTTTTATTCTTGCTGAAAACTGCTTGGAGCATGTATCAGAAATCAGAGCTAAGCGAGACTCGAGTTAATGATGCGCAGCTGGCGCTGGACCAAATATCTGTTCATAAACAGGATCTTGCGGACAAAGTCTCGTATCTTTCGACTGATCAAGGCATTCAATCCGAGATCAGGTCGAAATTCCATGCCGCCGCTGACGGAGAATCTGTCGCGGTTATAATAGGCGATCAGCAAACAGCGGCTGTTGTCAAAGCACCAGATAAAGTGACCGTTTCTTGGTGGCAGAGAGTGCTGCACATGTTTGGAATATGAATGAAGTTGAGCGAATGTGCTTGCACTGCGAAGCCGATTGAGCACAATCGCCTACAGGGTTGAACGCAGTGATAGCAAAGCGGTGCGGGTTGTGGTACGAAGTTGGAACCGTACTGGTTTTGTCTACGGCTTTAGCCAATCACTTTGAGGCTTTACAATCAGACGAGCATTATTGTAAGCCATCTTAAGAGTCAGGCATGTTATCGCTGAGTATATCTCCTGACCTAAGACTTTACTAATAACAAGTGCCAAATCCGGATTCGGGGATCCAGAAGTTAAGCATAAGGGCAGTAATAATTGCACCTTTCCGTCAAAGTATTGAGGAATAGCAATTTTGTAGTTAGTTCTGACTTTTTTGATAACATCCCCAATCGATCCCTTAACCTGTCTTCGAAGCTCAGCGTTATCTGCTTGCTGTAAATGCAACGGAAACCTGTTTTTGTTATCTTCTATTATATGTTCAATGTCTGGAATGATTTTATATTTTGGATTGATAAGAAGTAGTTCTGGTTTTTCAAAAAAGTTTGCCGGTTCTGGAAGAGATTCTCCGAATTTTTCTAAAAGCATTGAATCACTATGTTTGAAGAAACCCTTAAAGTAATAGGGTGCCAGATCCTTTTTATATTTCTTGATTGATTTATTAACTTCGAAAAAAGCAAAGATATCTTCTTGATTATTTGTAACCAGTCCAGTATTAAAAATGCAGAATTCATTATTCTTTGTATAAAAGATTTTTGATTCTTCTTTTAGCCTACGATAATAATACTCAAGATAATTCTTAAGTATTGCGAATTTCTTTGCACTGCTATCAGAAAAATCCCACAATTCGCTGTCTGCAAGATTTTCTGCAAGAGATCTGATATTCTCCTCATATGCTGGGAAAAAATCGAATCTAAATAATGCGGGCTTGTGTTCGTTAATCATGGGCCCAATATTATCATAAAAATAGATACCCCCCAATCAAGGGGGGTATCTTCATATAACCCAAGGCTTTATTTGTTGCGTGGATAGACCCACGCGATCTTCACACAGGTATATTAGCAAAGTGATATTAAATGTCAACAAGTGCGGGTAGCGGGAATCGGACCCGCGCATCGTGCTTGGGAAGCACGCATTCTGCCACTGAACCATACCCGCGTGGATTCAGTATAAACAAGAGTCTGATGCGTTACAACTAATTATTTTATCCCCAACGTAGACTTGAGCTTCTCTTCATTGAAGCCAATAACAATCTCGCCATTTACATCGATGACGGGTACGCCCATTTGGCCGGTCTTGTCGATCATTTCCTTGCGCTTGGCAAGGTCAGTCGCGACGTTGTAGTCGGTAAAGGCAACGTTGTTTGCCTTGAAGAAGGTCTTGGCCATATTACAGTAAACGCAGGTAGGAGTTGAATAGATCGTTATGTTTTTCATCTGTTTATATTTTATATTGTTATTTTTTTTAATAGAAACCTAATAAGAATAGATTTGCATTTCATTCTAGCATGGGAACCTATGCTTGACGCAAGAGGTAAGGGTGTTGGTTATTGCGGGATGGTCCTACTACGCCAAGGCTTCGTAGGACTGCTTCGCAAGTTAGAGCTAATGATTATTTCAATAACTATATGCAGTGCTGTGCTTGCACTGTGAAGCTCGCGACAGCGAGCGAAGCAGTGCCCTTGGCAGGAATCGAACCTACATCCACTCCTTAGGACGGAGTTGTTCTATCCATTGAACTACAAGGGCGTAGGAAAACTTTACCATACTTCCATGATTTCGATAAATTTGCTATATTACGACGCATGACACCGGAAGAGAAGTCATTGCTCGAGAAAACTTATGAGATTGCGAAGGAAAACAATGGCCTCTTGAAGTCCATACGCCGCTCCAACCGCATAAGCAGCATCTTGAGAGTGGCTTACTGGGTCATAATAATAGGTTTGAGCATTGGCGCGTACTACTTTGTCCAGCCGTATGCCGACTATCTGTTCAAAGTCCTTGGAGGTAGCGACATCACTAGCATCAGAAATGCATCTGATTCTATCCAAGGGTACCTAAAACAGGGTAGTACCGCTCAATAATATTCGTTTTTGCCGAGGTAGCTCAGCTGGTAGTAGCGCTTCCCTGAAGAGGAAGAGGTCACCGGTTCGACCCCGGTCCTCGGCACTGCTTCGCTTTCACTGCGTTCAAGCTTCGCAGTGCAGGCACAATATAAAAATAGATAAACAAAATAGACGCACAATTGCGAAGCAGTTCTGCGAAGCTTTAGCGTAGCAGAACGCCTTGATTAAACCGTCCTGACTTTTAGTTTGGACTGGCGCTTTTTGTCTAGTTTGGGGAGTTTCAATATTAGAAGTCCATGTTTCTCGACGGCTTCGGCTTCGTCGACGTCTATTTCTTGCGGAAGTTCGATGGTGCGTGAGAAAGAGCCCCAATACAATTCGCGGACGAAATAGTCGTCTTCGCTCTCGATGCGCTCGGCTTCTCTCTTGCAATGGATGGTGACTGCGTCGCGGGTGATAGTGACATCCAAATCTTCTGGGCGGACGCCGGCGATCATGCTTTTGATGATGATCATGTCGGAAGTCTGGTAGACGTCGACTGTGAGCTCGCCTTCATCCTTGTCAGCATCATCTTCACTGGGAATATCGGACTCGATGTCGCGACCGGAAAGCTTGCGGGAAGTTTTTGCTTCTGCCTCGTCGCCATTCAGCCTGACTGCGCCAGTAAGCCTCTCGAAGAATGATTGTTTATTTGCCATGATTATTTTAAGGAATTTTACTTGTATTAACTTTTGGAGCTACTGCTTTGATTTCTTCGAAAAGGATCAACAGAATGACGACAGCAACCCAAACCCACATGAATATCGTGATAGTTCCTTCGGGTGTTGCGCTTATTATAGTCAAATTGAAAAGGGAGTGCAATATGATAGCGGTGATAAGTCCTAGAGACGCATATAAAATCTTGATGA
>CAZKSQ010000069.1:0-3241 GCA_964555555.1 uncultured Candidatus Saccharibacteria bacterium
TCATTCTAGGAAGAAAGCTGAATATGTCCCAAATCTACGACGAAAAAGGCGCGGCTATTCCTGTCACCTTGGTTGCTATAAAGGGTAATGTTGTGACTCAAGTCAGAACAAAGGAAACAGATGGCTATGAAGCTGTCCAAGTTGGCGAAGGTACTAGAAATGCCAACAAAATTATCAAGCCTCAAAAAGGCCATTTCAAAGATTTGGGCAATTTTGCTTCTCTCCGAGAATTTCGAATCGATGCACCAGCTTCTAAGGTCGGCGACAAGGTGGGCATAGACCAATTCAAGGCTGGTGATACGGTCTTGGTTAGCGCTATCTCAAAAGGAAAGGGTTTTCAGGGTGTTGTGAAGCGTCACGGCTTTCATGGCGGTCCTCGTTCTCACGGCCAAAAGCACTCCGAGCGCGAGCCAGGCTCGATCGGCGGTGGCTTGCGTAATCGTGTGCCGCCCGGCATGCGCATGGCAGGCAGGATGGGCAGCGACAGGATAACAGTAAAGAATCTGAAAGTTGCTCATATCGATACCGATGAAGGCATACTCTACATTTCTGGAGCGGTTCCGGGAAGAAGGGGAACGCTGGTGGAGGTGGTGGGATAATCCCATATCCGATATAGTCATTTAAAACGGCTCAACGTCGAAATCGGATATAGGTTGACCACCAAACCAAGCTCTGCTACTATGCGAGGCACCGCTCTGTGGAGCATTTTTCTTTAATGGAAGCAAACATATACAACCAGGAAGGCAAAGCGGCAGGAAAGTTCAAGATTCCAGAGGGTATTTTCGATCTTCCTTGGAATGCCGACCTAGTCCATGAAGTTGTGCGCCTAATGAATTCCAATTCTCGAGCTGGTTCGGCTCATACCAAGACCCGCGGCGAGGTCCGTGGCGGCGGCAAGAAGCCTTGGAAGCAGAAGGGTACCGGACGCGCTCGTCACGGTTCCTCAAGATCGCCTCTATGGGTTGGCGGCGGTGTCGCCCATGGTCCGAGGAATGACAAGAATTTTGATAGGAAGATCAACAAGAAAGCCAAGTCAAAAGCTCTTCTCACCATCCTTTCTCGCAAATTCAAGGACGGACAAATCCTCTTTATCGATGAAGTAAGGATGGCGGCACCGAAGTCCAAAGAAGCCAAAATCGTTCTTACCGCGCTTTCCAAGATCAAGGGCTATGAAAAGCTGGCAACCAAGCCCAAGAATGCCGCGATCATCACGATTCCGGCAAAGAAAGATGCTGTATCAAAGAGCTTCCGCAACTTCGGCAATGTTTCCGTGGAAGAATTTCGCAATATTAACCCAGTTTCAGTTTTGAATCACAAATATTTGGTCATCAGCAACCCAGAAACAGCACTAAAGTCATTGGCTGAGAGGATTAACTATTAATAAAATGTCAAATTTCAAAATCCAAATGACAAATCAAATCCAAAATCCAAATATCAAATGTATTCATTTGAACTTTGACATTGATTTGTCATTGGAAATTTGAAATTTGTAATTAAATACCATGCCACTCTTCGGACTACGCAAAACCAAAAAGAACGAGCAAAGCCAGATCCAAACTTCTGCTGGCGAGTCCAAGGTCGCTGCCAAGAAGACAAAGAAGGCTTCCAAATCTTCTGCACCGGCTCAAGAAGTCGTTGCAGTCGAGGCTAAGAAAGTTGCCAAGCCTGTCGGTAGTTTTTCTAGCGCAACAGATGCGATTATCCGTCCTCATATTACCGAAAAGACTGGCATTCTTAGCCAGAATGGAGTCTATACTTTCCAAGTCGCCAGAAATTCCAATAAAGATTCCATTTCCAAGGCGGTAAAGGCGCTCTATAAAGTCACTCCGATAAAGATTGGTATTGTGAATATGTCCGCGAAGAATGTCTTTGTCCGCGGCAAGAAAGGGACTGTGCCTGGGATGAAGAAGGCGATTATTACTGTCAAAAAGGGTGATAAGATAGAATTTGTATAAAATCATGAAATCCTTCCGGCCAACATCAAGTTCTCGCCGCCATATGACAGTTTTGCCATTCAAGGAGTATTTGACGACCAATGATCCTTACAAGCCTCTAACTAGCGGCTGGAAGCGCGATATGGGCAGGAATAGGCATGGACGCATCACGGTTCGCCACAAAGGCGGAGGCAATAAAAAACTCTTTAGAGATATAGATTTCTTGTACGAAAAGAAGAACATTATTGCAACTATTAAAACTGTTGAATACGATCCTTTTAGGACTGGTTACATCGGCTTGGTCTCCTACAATGATGGAGTAAAAAGATACATTTTGATGCCCAAGACCATGAAAGTAGGCAATTCATTCATCGTCTCTGAAGATGCGCCAATCCAAACCGGCAACCGTTTGCCTTTGAAGAAAATCCCGGTCGGCACTTTTGTTTATAATATAGAGATCAAGCCGGGCAGCGGCGCAAAGCTGGTCCGTTCGGCTGGCTCATTCGCACAGGTTGTCGCTAATGATGCCGGTTACACCCATATCAAGATGCCTTCATCGGAAGTCAGGAAAGTCCATGAAGACGCTTGGGCTTCTATCGGCGCTGTTTCAAACGAGGAAAATCGCTTGGTTAATATCGGCAAGGCTGGCCGTTCGCGCTGGTTCGGCATCCGCCCGACAGTTCGCGGTTCGGCACAAAACCCAGTTGACCATCCGTATGGTGGAGGCGAACAGAGGACAGGGAGAGGTTTGCGCCGCTTGAAGACTCGTTGGGGCAAGCCAGCAGGCAAGGGCCAGAAGACGAGGACTCCAAAGAAATACTCCAATGTTTTCGTTGTTTCGCGACGTCAGGTTGGCAAGAGAAAAGGAAAAAATGCTTAAATTTTTCATCAAACCGGTAAAAAAGATCGTTGAAGAGATCCTGTATAGGATCATCGGCGCAAAGCCATAATAAATAAAGGCCGATACTTGATATCGGCCTTTCGCGTTGACGTTAATTTTCTCGGAAATCCTTAACTCTTTCGGAATTCCGTGATGATTTGATCTACCGTAACTTCGAGGTAATCACGGAGGATCTTTTTCAAAGCCTTTCTACATCGGCGGTTTGCGAGGTATACGGACAAGATGTTTGTTCTACAGATTTTTGCTGTTAACCAAATGGAAAGGCGTAGTACCTTGTGCGTCCAGAACATTTGGTAATCCTCGCTTCTGACCTCGAATTCGAAGCGGCTTCTGATCCCTTTAAGCAGAACAGGGTTCATTATTTTCCATTTTGTTCAGATTTTGCTTTTTCCATGCCGCCGTTGAA
>CAZKSQ010000070.1:0-3128 GCA_964555555.1 uncultured Candidatus Saccharibacteria bacterium
CCTACGACCTTATCCTTAAGAGGGATCTGCTCTACCAGCTGAGCTATGGGCGGTTTCTTTATTAACAGCAATACGCAATATACCAGAGTTTTGTGGCTTCGACAATGAAGAATTTTGAATTTGGAATTTGGAATTTGGAATAATCGGAAATGTGATTTGTGTTCATTCTAAATTCCAAATTCCATATTCTAAATTCTTCCCCATATATTTGCAGTCCCCAATTGATTCATGCAATACTACTCTCCATGAAACTGTTGATAGTCGAATCGCCATCGAAAGCAAAGACCATTTCGAAATACATCGGAAAGGATTTTGTCGTGCGCGCTTCGGTCGGCCACGTGCGCGACTTGCCAAAATCTAATAAGAAAGCTCTCGATATAGAAGGTGGCTTTATTCCCCACTATGAAATAGTTGCAAAAAAACTAGATATTATTGAAGACATCAAAGCCCAAGCGGAAAAAGCTGATGAAATCTTGCTCGCAACCGACCCAGACCGCGAAGGCGAAGCTATTTCCTGGCACTTGAAAGAATTGCTGGCCAATAAAAAGCTCGGCGGCGATATCAGTCCCAAGAAGATAAAGAGGATCACTTATCATGAAGTTACTAGGGAAGCCGTGGAAGAGGCCTTGAAACATCCGAGAGAGATTGACGAACATTTACGAGAAGCGCAGGAAGCGCGCCGCGTATTGGACCGCATCGTCGGATATGACTTGTCTGGCTTGATCTGGAAGAAGGTCCGTTATGGTCTTTCAGCAGGAAGAGTTCAATCTCCTGCCCTTCGCATAATAATGGAGAGAGAAAGAGAAATCAGAGCTTTCAAGCCCGAGACCTTCTGGGTCATTTCAGGCAATTGGAATACGGAGAAGAAAGAATCGATTGCCCTGACCTGCAAAGAGGAACCGCGAGACAAGAAAGAGGTAGACCGAATTCTTGAAATCGCCAAAAAAGAAAAGTGGCACATCCTCGATGTAGAAGAATCGGAACAAAAGAGGTCACCGCGAGCGCCTTTTATTACCTCAACCCTACAACAGACGGCCAGCTCCAGGCTCGGCTTTTCCCCTTCCAGGACCATGGGCATAGCGCAGAAGCTCTATGAGTCCGGCCACATAACTTACATGCGTACGGATTCTACCATTTTGAGTCAGCAAGCTCTCGGCCAGATAGGTCCAGTCATAGAAAAGCAGTTTGGCAAAGAATTTCTTTCCTTCCGAACCTATACAGCGAAGAGCAAGAATGCGCAGGAAGCGCATGAAGCTATTCGCCCGACCCATGCGGACAAAATGAATGCGGGCAATAACGACGAGCAGAAAAAGCTTTACCGATTGATTTGGCAGAGAACCGTCGCTTCACAGATGGCGGATGCTAGGATCGCGAAAACGAAAGTGATTGCCAATGTTACCGGCGCGGCTTCTCCCTCCTCGCTCGACGAAGTGTCCCCCTCGCAAGCTCGTGGGACACTTGTCGTCGCTGCGACGGTCGAAGCCGCGCCGAATAACACTCGCGTTATTCCCGACTTCGAAGCGATCGGTACGCGAATATTATTTGACGGCTGGATGAAAGCTGATCCAGAATCGGAAAATGAGCAGGTTATTTTACCTAAAGTCGCAAAAGGTGAAGCACTCGATTTTATATCAATAGACTCGCTGGAAAAGCAGACTCAGCCACTGCCGAGATACACCGAAGCTGGTCTGATCAAAGAATTGGAAAAACGCGGCATCGGCCGCCCTTCAACGTACGCATCCATTTCTAAGACTATAGAAGATCGAGGATATGTAGAGAAGGAAAATAGATCATTGAAGCCTACCGACACCGGCGAGGTCGTTTCCACATTCTTGGAAGACAACTTCCCTACATACATTAGTGATACATTCACCGCAGACATGGAAGACCAGCTTGACGGCATAGCGAATGGAACGCACAAATATTTTGAGACTTTAAATAAATTTTACGGACCTTTCCACAAAGAAGTTAACTCCAAAGAAAAGATCGCCAAGCTCACCAACCTTGGTCCTGCCGACCCCAAATACAAATGCCCCAAGTGCGGCAGTCCCATGGAGATCAAGCTCGGCAAGAATGGCAAGTTCATTTCTTGCACCCGCTACCCCGATTGCGATGGCGCGCTCACAATCGAGGGTTTCGAGATCAAAAAAGACGAGCCCATCGGTCATGATCCCAAAACCGGCCTGCCGATTTTTGTCCTTTCTGGCCGCTTCGGTCCCTATGTTCAGCTCGGAGTTAAATTGCCGAAAACAAAAAAGAAAAAGAAAATCGGTGTTGTCATTCCGGCGAAGGCCGGAATCCAGAAGCAGAAACTCCGCGATGATACGAACATGGGACGATCACAGAGTGTCGATGTTAAACAAGATTCAGAAATTTCATCCGATTCCGTGCTCCTGGATTCCGGCCTTCGCCGGAATGACACAGGGACAAAGGCAATAAAACCTCGCATGGCTTCTATTCCAAAAGCCATGGATCCTTCCAAGGTCACCCTAGAAGACGCGCTAAAATACTTGAGCCTACCAAGAACCCTCGGCACCAATCCCAAGACTGGCAAAGAAATAATAGCTTCTATGGGGCGTTTTGGCCCATACATCATGGAAGACGGAGACTTCCGATCTGTAAAAGCACCCGATGATGTCTATGCTATCTCTTTGGAACGCGCCCTCGAAATGCTCTCCATCGCAAAAAAGCCCGGCCGCGGAAGATTCAAGAAAAAAGTAACTCCTTCGGAGACTTCGCAATAATAATTTTATTGTGCTATATTTATTTGTGGCCGAACAAATGATTGGTAATCAGCCAGTCTTCCTTACCACCGAGACGCTAGCATACACGTGATTGCCGAGCGTATTGGCAGAGGTGAGCCCGCACCAATCATTGAACTACAGCGGACATTGGCTTGTGACATGGATGCAAATGGGGAGATAGTATCCATGCGGAGCCCGGAGCATAAAATCCGGGCTTTTTTATTTTTCCGATAATCTTCTATAATGAGAAATTTTTCAGAGAATAAATATCTTCATTTTCTTCTTTTTTGACTTCGTTTGGCGAGCGGTCGTCTTGGCCAGCAACAAGCTCTCCCTCCTCGCTCGACGAAGTGTCCCCCTCGCGAGCTCGTGGGACACTTGTCA
>CAZKSQ010000071.1:0-2984 GCA_964555555.1 uncultured Candidatus Saccharibacteria bacterium
CTCCTCGCTCGACGAAGTGTCCCCCTCGCGAGCTCGTGGGACACTTGTCATCGCTGCGACGGTCGAGCTTGCTGCTGGAATAGCATTTTTCTCGCTGACCAAACGCCCCAGTAAGACTGCCAGATCTTCTGCGCTAAAAAAATCTATCTTAACGGTACCTCCAGCGCCGTTGTCTCTGTCTACCTTTACCCTTGTGCCTAGGACCTCATTTAGCTTGCGTTCAATCTCCAATATAGCTGGGTCAAGATATTTCTCCTTATTCCTTATCCTATCTGTCGCCACTCGCCTCGACGCTGCTTCTGCTTCGCGCACAGTGAGCTTCTTGGTCAGTATTTCCTTGAATAGGACCAACTGCTCTTCTGGTCTGTCGACAAGCATGAGAAGCGGTCTGGTATGGCCTTCAGAGATTTTGCCTTCACCCAAAGCATTTAGCATTTCGTCTGGAAGTGTAAGTATGCGCAAAGTATTCGCCACATATTCCCGGCTCTTCCCAACCTTATCTGCGACTTGCGCTTGTTTCAGGCCAAATTCCTTAATCAATCTGCTAAATTAGCGGGCGCGCTCAACTGGATTCAAATCTTCTCTTTGAAGGTTCTCGATGATAGCGATCTCCAACTTTTCCCTAGCGCTTTCCTCGCCATTTCTTATAAGCGCCGGAACTTGCGCAAGGCCAGCGAGCTTGGAAGCTCGCAATCGCCTCTCGCCGGAAATGAGCTCATATTCTACAGTCATGCCGCCGCCTTCATGCTCCACCTCTTTTCGAGTTACAACTAATGGTTGAAGAACCCCATACATGCGTATAGATTCTGCCAAGCTCTTCAACGCCGCTTCGTCGAATTCCCTCCTGGGCTGGTATGGGTTCGGGCTGATCTTTTCGATCTCTATCCAGAAGATGGCATTGTTAACATATGATGCAGACATATTGTGCTAGTATTGTAGCAGAGGTAATCGCTTATGAAAATCTATGCCAAATTTCGTTTCAGCGACGAAAGCACATTGCTTTCGCTAAAGATCAAGCTCAAAGCAAAAGATGCCGAATTCTACGATGGACTCATCAAAATCCTGAACAAGTTCTTCGCTCAAAAGGCAAAGACTTCCAAACCAAAGCTCGCTTCACGGACCGTCCCCCAGGGACGGCCCTTTTATTGTAATTTTTCTATTTTCAGACTAAACTGTACTTTATTAGAATTTCAAATAAACAAAGTGTCTCTGCGATTATTCTAAATTCTAAATTCACTATTCTAAATTCTAACAAGCCGGGATGGCGGAATTGGTAGACGCACACGACTCAAAATCGTGCGGAGCAATCCATGGGAGTTCGATTCTCCCTCCCGGCACAGACTTCTTCTCGATTTAGTTGTCAATCAATGGGACCACCACCTGCATAGGAAGAATCTATGCCATTCCAAAGGTACGATTGTATATCCGTACAGCCGTATTCCACCGCTGCGCCGCTATGACCTGGAAGAGTTAGGCTATCACCGTAAGATACTATCGCCGCTCCGTTAGTATGCCCGTCACATCCAGAAAGGCCTCCATGATCGACGGATAATCCTTTTCCATAGTAATCATAATCAATTATGTAAGGCACTCCCCACGGATCAACGAGAGCGCTGGCTGCAACATAGGGACCGTTCCAATGAAGCAGTTTTGTAGCCGTCCAAGTACAATTCTTTTTACAATAATTATAAGCTATCAATCCACCGGCGGTATTAGGATCACAAGGGGTGCTATTGAGGTCTGGCTTTTGAATCAGACCAGCGACTTTACTGTCCAAAGGAATTTCCGGATCAATCGATATATATGGTTCTGTCTTGCTTGCTTGCTGACATCCACCAGGAAAAACACCGACGTCTATAAAAAGCTGATCAGCAGATTGGCGCAGACTCCGCACTTCCGCAGAGGCTTTGGCTTGTTTTGCTTTTTCGCGCGCAGACTGGGTTGAAACCAGCACTACGCCTGCCAATATCCCGATGATCGCGATTACTATCAAAAGTTCCAGAAGTGTAAATCCCCTTACAGCTACCTTAACCCTTTCTGATTTGTATTGATTCATAGCTTTAGTTCGCTTACTATTACCGTCATTATAATGCACTATTATGCAAATGCCTATGGATAACTTGCCCAAAATCGTCGTCATTACCGGCCCCACAGCCACTGGCAAGAGCGATTTGGCAGTAAAAATGGCTAAAATCTTTGATGGCGAAGTCATTTCCGCCGATTCCAGGCAGGTTTATAAGGGTCTGGACATAGGTACCGGCAAGATGACAAAAAGCGAAATGGGAGACGTCCGACATCTCCTATTGGATATTGCAGAGCCGAGTAACAGATTTACAGTTGTGCAATGGAAAGCCGCCGCGGAAAAAGCGATAAGAGAAATTTTATCATGTGGAAAACTGCCCATCATAGCCGGCGGCACAGGATATTACATTTCTTCATTAGTGGACAATAAAGTTTTCCCAGGAGTCGAAAGCAATCCGGATGAACAGGCTAGGCTTGAATTGAAAAGCAACACAGAATTGATGGACGAGCTCAAGCAACTTGACCCATTGCGAGCGGATTCGATGTCTTCCAAAAGCGAGTCGTCAAACAAGAGGAGGCTGGCTCGAGCTATCTTGGTGGCACGTGAGCTTGGTACAAGGCCAGATCTTCACAGAGATGAGTCAAAAAATAGGAGATATCCGACATCTCCCATATCTCCAATAATTGAAGCCTTGCAAATCGGCATCACTGTGCCTGACAGCGAGCTAAAACAGCGCATCCGCGATCGCCTGATCAGGCGCATTGATGATGGCATGATCGAGGAGGCACAGGAATTGAATAAAAAAGGACTCTCATTCGAGCGCATGGATGAGCTCGGGCTGGAATATAGATACCTTGCGCAATACCTTCAAGGCAAGATCAGCAAGGAACAGCTGATCGAAATCCTTTCAACAAAGATCTGGCAGTTCGCAAAGAGGCAAAAAACGTGGTTCAAAAGGGAC
>CAZKSQ010000072.1:0-2935 GCA_964555555.1 uncultured Candidatus Saccharibacteria bacterium
GCCAAAGTAGCTCAGTTGGTAGAGCATCGCTTTCGTAAAGCGAGGGTCCCCGGTTCGATCCCGGGCTTTGGCTCCCTCTAGTCAGAATAGGGAATTGAGAATAGAGAATTTAGAATGAACAAAGAAAATATAGAGCAAAGAATAAAGGAACTTGAGGCGGGAATGAATGCCGCGGATTTTTGGGCTGACAAGAACAAGGCGCAGGCAGTCATAAACGAGATAAGGAAGCTCAAGGAAGATCTGGCTGGCGTCGGGAAGTATGACAAGGGTGATGCAATCATGACCGTGCTTTCTGGTGCTGGCGGAGATGATGCCGAGGATTTTTCGGCAATGCTTGTGAAGATGTACCGCAAATATTGCGAAGGCAAAGGCTGGGGCTGGCAGGTCATTCATGCAAATGAAAATGATCATGGCGGATATAGGAATATCACGGTCGAAATCGGAAATCGTGGCTCAACGTCGAAATCGGAAATAGGCATTGGGCCATTTGGCACGCTCAAGAATGAAAGCGGCGTGCACAGGCTCGTGCGCATTTCGCCATTCAATGCCAATGACAAGAGACACACCTCTTTTTCTTTGGTCGAGATTTTGCCCAAGCTGGAAAAGACTTCTGCTGGCGATATTGTCATCAATGACAGCGATCTGGAGATCTCCATAGCCAAGTCTGGCGGTCCTGGCGGCCAGAATGTGAACAAGCGCGAAACCGCAATACGTTTGCTCCACAAGCCATCGAATATTTCCGTGCACGTCACCTCCGAAAGGTCTCAAGCGCAGAACAAGGAAAAAGCTCTGGAAATCCTTCGCGGCAAGCTCTGGAAGCGGAGCGAAGAAGAGCGCATAGCCAAAGAAAAGGGTATGCAGTTGTCCTCGACGACTTCGATAGAATGGGGCAATCAGATACGCTCTTATGTCCTGCATCCTTACAAGATGGTCAAGGATCACAGGACTGAATATGAGACCAGCCAAGTGGACAAAGTTCTCGATGGCGATCTGGATGCCTTTGTCGAAGTAGAAAAAGATCTCGATGGCACAAAATAATCCATTGAAAGAACATTGGCACAAGAACCGGTCCATCTTGCTGACAATATTCGCATTATTTGTAGCTACTCGGATAGTCTTCGGTTTGATTCAGATCGTGGTAAGCCACGAGCTCAAACCGCAAGCATATCAGAATTGGAAGATCACGGAGCTTGCGGGAGAAAACGCGTATTTGAGCTCGTGGGCTGTCTGGGACAGTGAATGGTATCTCAAAATCGCACAAACGGGATATTCGGATGCGAGCAATTTTAACCCCAATAAATATTCGACAGTCGGCTTTTTCCCGTTGTACGGAGTCGTTATGATGCTGGTAGGCTTTCTCGTCGGTAATAATCTCTTGGCAGGATTTCTGATTTCCAATATCTGCTTCATTGTTTCAGCCTTTCTCCTCTATCTTCTGGTTAGAGAAGACGACGATGAGGCGACTGCAAGAAGAAGCGTCTGGTATCTTTTTCTTTTGCCTTTCTCGTTCATCTTTTCGGCGATATATCCCGAATCGGCGCTTTTGTGCGCATGGCTCGCTTGCATATTGATGGCAAAAAAGGAAAAGTGGTTTTGGGTCGGCCTCACAGGGATGCTGGCGGCGGTGATAAAGCCTTTGGGACTTTTTATACTGATCCCTGCCGCTATCATATATTTTCAGAAGAAGAATTACGATTGGAGGTCGGTCAAGTTCCTTGACGCACTCTGGTTCGGCCTTATACCGCTAGGAACGGCGTTAGTGGGCATGGCTGACTTTATCGTGACAGGCGACTTTCTTGCTTATTCCCATGTCCAGGATGGAGCTTGGCACCACTTTTTTGCAGATCCGATCGTGACCATGTATCACTTCTTCTTCAATTTTGGCTTTGATTGGACATTCAATGCCATCGCTCTTTTCATCTATTTTGTGATCTTATGTTTCGGCTATCGCAAGATCCCTTTTGCTTATTGGCTGTTTTCTTTCCTGATCATGGCCTTTATTCCATTCAACGGAGTGGTTATCGGCGTGATGCGTTATATGGCATCGCTATTTCCGATCGTTATAATCCTGGCCAAATGGGGAAAATCGGACAATGCCGATCGCGCTATTGTTGCGTCTTTGGCAATACTTCAAGGAACTTTTTTTGTTTTTTGGCTCTGTGGATATTGGTTCTTGTCCTAGTGTTACGGACTTATGAAACTATTTTTCTTTTCAAGAATCAAAAAAATGTTATACTCTAAAAGTGATTTATTACGATAAAGTCAGCAAGATTTACCCGGACAAGTCCGTTGCGCTCGATTCGGTCAGTTTTGGCATAGAACCCAAAGAATTCGTTACGGTTGTGGGCCACTCTGGCGCAGGCAAAACCACTTTGGTCAAGATGCTGATCCGCGAAGAAATTCCCACGAAAGGATCCGTCTTTTTTGAGTCTTCCAATATCCATGAATTGAGCAAGCGCCAAATGAGCAAGTTGCGCCGCCGGATCGGCACGGTATTCCAGGACTATCGCCTGATCCCCAACAAAACCGTCTACGAGAACATCGCTTTTGCCATGGAAGTCGCCGGCAAGACCAACAGCGAGATAGCCGCGGATGTGCCGCGCGTCCTAGAGCTCGTGGATATCGCGCATAAGATCTGGAATTTTCCCCATGAATTGTCTGGCGGCGAGATGCAGAGGGTGGCGATAGCGCGGGCTATCATCAATCAGCCGGACATCATCATCGCGGACGAGCCGACGGGCAATCTTGATCCGGTCAATACTTTCGAGATCATCAAGATCCTGAAAAAGATTAATGAGCTGGGCACAACCATACTTTTGACGACGCATAATAAGGGGGTGGTTGATAATCTCAAGGGTCGCGTTATTACCATGGAAAAGGGCAGAGTCATCCGCGATGACAAGTCCCGGGGCAAACCGGCTGTAATGCAGCGCTT
>CAZKSQ010000073.1:0-2930 GCA_964555555.1 uncultured Candidatus Saccharibacteria bacterium
TCTTACGCCGCCGCCACTGCCTGACCAAGCTCTTTCTGAACCCACGCCAACAGTGATTTTGCCAGACTTCATCTTGGTTTTGGTTAAAATGAGTTGTGTGCCGCCCACGGCAACGACGTTTTGCGCCGAAGCTGGCCAACTTGCGCCTGTGCCGTCATCGCCGGAAGAAGCAAAGAATGCCAGCTTTTTATTCTTGCCAGTAAAATGGCTTTCGAGTTTTGTCTCGCCGGGGAATTCACCGCCACCCCAGCTCATGGATATGGAAATAACATCCGTGCGTGAAGTCGCGTAGTCAAGAGCTTTTATAAGATTTGTACCGCTATCGCTCGCGGCTTCAACTATTAAGATCTTCGCTTTGGGTGCAATTGCATGAGACCACTGTGTATCTAAGGCGGTTTCCTCATCCCAACCGGTATCGGTTCTATTCACGGAAGACATATTATGAATTTCCAGACATTTATTCTTTATGGTGCATACTGGTAATAAAAAAGCGCTGTCGAATACTGCCAGATCGCTCTCGATGCTTGTATGGTGAAAAGCGGAAATGATAGCGATGGTTCCAGAACCGCCTGTAGCTGGAAGGTTATAAGCGGCTTTGACATCGCTCGGCGACAACCCTTGCGGTATTGCCGACGCGCCCATGAAGGCATGGATTGGCGGCCGAGCTTGGAAGGAATCGAGGTCGGTTGGAACAATGCTTGCATAGATGACTCTAGGCAATACAATAAGTGCTATCACAGTCAGGAATATTCGAGTCATTTTTTTTGCAATTAGTTATTAATAATCGCATTCTACTCCTCACAGATAAAATCCTGATGAATTTTTGATAAAAAAGTGATAAAAAAATAATAAACAAATGATAAAAATGCGATAAAGATTTGCCAAAAATCTTAAATTGCGCTACTATAAAAAACCCAATCAGTCAAATTATGAAAGACTATTACAAAACCCTCGGTGTGGAGAAGAGCGCCTCCAAAGAAGACATCAAAAAGGCCTTCAGGACCAAGGCGCACCAGTTCCACCCCGATAAAAACAAGAACGATCCCACGGCTTCTGCCAAATTCAAGGAAGCCAGCGAAGCTTATTCGGTGTTATCGGATGATCAGAAAAGGAAGCAATATGACACATTTGGTTCCGCCGGACCATCGGGGTTCAATCCTGGCGCGGGTGGTTTTAATGCCGGCCAAGGCGCTGGAGGCTTCCGTGGCGGCTTCAATGCGCAGGACTTCGGCGGCTTCGACTTTTCGCAGTTCACCCAAGGCGGCGGCTTTAATGGCCAGAGCTTTGAGTTCGATATCGGCGATATATTCGGCGAATTCTTTGGCGGCGGCAAGCGCAAGCCAAGGAAAGGCAGGAATATAAGTGTTGACGCCGAGATTTCGTTCAAAGAATCTATCTTTGGTACAGAAAAGGAAATTTCAATAAATAAGGAAAAGCTGGCCATCAAGATTCCCGCTGGTATCGAAAGCGGCCAAGGCTTGCGCGTTCCGGAAAAAGGCGAAACTGGAGAAGGCGGCAAAGGCGACCTCATAGTCCGCATCTGGGTAAAAGAGCATCCAATATTTAGGAAAGAAGCATTCAACCTAATAATGGAACTCGATATCAAGCTCACCACCGCTCTTTCTGGCGGCACTGTGACAATCGAAACTTTGGACGGGTCAATCGAGCTCAAGGTTCCAGCTGGCACTTCCCATGGCGAAATCTTGCGCGTGAAAGGCAAAGGCGTGCCTTATGAGACTCGGGGCGTATTCGGAAGCAATGATCGTCGCGGAGATTTGCTTATAGTCACGAAGGTTATAATGCCCAAGAAGCTGAATAAGAATGCGCAGAAGCTGATAGAGGAACTAAAAAAAGAAGGGTTGTAGGAGATGTCCGACATCTGCTATTATTCAGCTATGAAAAAAGTCTTACTTTCTGGGGTGAAGCCGACGGGCCGGCCGCATATCGGCAACTATTTTGGCGCCATGAAGCAGTTCGTGGACCTTTTTGATTCTGGGGAATACGATTGCACATTTTTCATCGCCGATTACCATGCGCTCAATCTCATTCAAAACAAGGAAGAAATGAAGCGGCTCACGATCGATTTGGCACTTGATTATTTGGCCATCGGTCTCGATCCGAATAAGTCGGTTATTTTCAAACAGTCAGATGTTTCTGCTCACACAGAATTGGCATGGATTTTCGATACCATCGTGACCATGCCATATTTGATGCGCGCGCATGCTTACAAAGACGCAGAGGCGAAAAATAAAGAGATCAATGTCGGCACTTTCAACTATCCGGTTTTGATGGCCGCTGACATCTTGCTCTATGACGCGGATGTTGTTCCTGTTGGTCAAGATCAAAAGCAACACGTCGAATATGCACGCGATATTGCCGATAAGTTTAATCATATTTTCGGGCGTCAGCCCGTCCTGCGTAGCTCCGAGTCCGCGAGGAGCGAAGCAGGATCAAGTATTTTCAAACTTCCCGAGCCTTTGATTCTCAAAGAAGTTGCAATAGTACCAGGCATCGATGGCCGAAAAATGTCCAAGAGCTATGGCAATACCATTCCATTGTTTGCGACCAGAGAAGAAATAACCAAAGCGGTTATGGGCATTGTTACCGATTCTTCAGGTGACGTGCCAACGAATGTTTTTGCTATTCACAAACTTTTCAAAACTGAAGCTGAATTAAAACCTATTTATGAAGCCAATAAAGGGAAGTACAAAGCTCTCAAAGAAGCACTTATTGAAGATGTGGATACATTTATCAAGCCTATGCGAGAACGAAGGGCAGAGCTTGCAAAAGATGAAGCTTCTGTTCTGAAGATACTTAAGGAAGGTGCTGAAAAGGCGAATGAGAAGGCAGGCAAGAAGCTGATTGAGGCGAAAAAGGCTATTGGAGTTCTATAAAGAATTTCAAATATCAAAATCCAAATGACAAATCAA
>CAZKSQ010000074.1:0-2912 GCA_964555555.1 uncultured Candidatus Saccharibacteria bacterium
GACTTTGCCTTCGAAGTCCTTGAATGGGCCATCCACAACCTTGACCAAGTCGCCTGAAACCAGGTCTATAGCATGCTCGGTATCGCCTTTCGACATTCTGGCAAATAGCACATCCACCTCTTTCTTTTCCAATGGAACCGGAAAGACGCCGGAGCCGACGAAACCGGTCACGCGAGGTGTATTCCTGACTATATACCAAGAATCATCAGTTACGACCATCTCTACCAGCACATAGCCCGGATAGATCTTCTCTTCTTCGGTGACGCGCTTGCCGCCCTTGATCTTGATCTTCTTTTCGGTCGGCACGATGACGTTGAAGATCTTGTCTTCCATATTCAAAGATTCGATGCGCTGCTTCAAGTTGCGCGCAACGGCATTCTCATAGCCGGCATAAGTATGGATTGCATACCAGTTCCTCTCTCCTGTTGTTTGCTGTTTTGACATGATGAAAATTAGAAAAGCAGAGTCAATAGTTTGGAAAACACGAAGTCAGCGACACCAAGAAGTAGCGCTGTGCCAAGAGATACGACAATGACAAGCACCGTGAAGCGTATGGTCTCCCGCCTAGTCGGCCAGTTGACATGCTTCATTTCTGCCTGTGTTTGCTTTACGTATTCTGCGATGCTCATGTTTTTATTAAAAAACCCCGTTCGGGGATTACTATGCTGATAGCTTATCATTTGATATAAGTCTTTGTCAATACTGCCGGCATTTTCACAAAACATGTCCTACAAGGATTCGGACTAGCTTTGGAAAATGCAGCGGCAGTTTTTCGTGCGAAAGTCCTCGATGGCGACAAAATGATGCGTGTCTTGCGGACTCTCCGTGCCTTAAATAACTTATTGAATCTCGTAAGTGATGGTAACGTTATCGGTCACCTTCTGCTGGCCTGCCGGCAATTGCGGGGCTGGTGCCGAGGCCGTGTCAGACTTCATAGCGACAGCTCCCATGGCATATATCGGGTAGACCTGATTGTTGCTTTCCTCGAAGCTGGTGACCCGGACTATACTGACGCCAAGCTGCTTTGCCAAGACCTGCGCTTTGGTTTGGGCATCAGCGATGGCCGCTGACCGAGCTTGAGCTTGCACTGCATCCGGTTTGTCTACAGAGAAATCGAGCCCGTTTACATTCTGGACATTCAAAGCTCCTATCGAAGCAAATATCGCACCAGCTTTGTCGAGAGCACGAACTTTGACTTGAATGGTTTCGCTAACATCATATCCTGTCAAAACCTGCTTACTTGGCCGGCACGGATAAGCGATAGTCGGCACCATTACACCGCCAACAGAAGATGAATCTGCAGCGACTTGCGGGCAGACGCTGTTTTGGTATTCGTAATGCGGATTGATATTGTAAGACAGAGTTGAGACGTCTTTGTCATCTACTCCGGCGTCCTTTACCACCTTCAAGGCGGCGTTGATCTTATTCGTTGTTGCAGTCTGCGCGTCAGTTACAGTCTTGGCGGTCTCGGTGTCAGAAAAGGAGAAGGTTGCAACATCAGGCGTAGCCATAGCATCGCCTGTGCCATTTACAGAGATAGTATTCACAATCGTGTTGCTCTTTCCGACGTAGCTGATCGATTTGAGCTCTTTAAAGGAAACCACAAGCAGGAATAGCATGAATATTCCGAGCATGCTGGTGGCGACCCTCCAAAAATTATTAGGCGTATTCATGAAATTGATTGAGAGTTATTTATTTCTAATATTCTTATTCTTGCACAAATCCGCCAAATTCTCAAACAAAGAAAAGACGGTCATAGGTCCTACGCCGCCGGGCACAGGCGTGATTGCTTTTGCAATATCTTTCACCGCATCAAAGTCAACATCACCAACGAGCTTGCCTTCTTCTGTCCTGTTAATGCCGACATCGACGATCACTTGTCCCCTCTTAACATGACAGGCGTTTATGAGCTTGGCTTTGCCGACGGCACAAATGATGATGTCCGCGGCTTTGGTTTCTTTTGCCAAATCAGCCGTCTTGCTGTGGCATACCGTCACGATGGCGCCTTCTCTTTTGCACATTTGCGCTATCGGCGTACCGACGAGCATCGATCTTCCGATGACGGTCACTTTTTTGCCTAACAACTGAATGCTGTAATGATTCAAAAGTTCCCTGATTCCCCTCGCAGTTGCAGGAATGACGTGCCCGCTCTCGATATTAGTATCCGTCAAACCATCGGCATCTTTCTTTGGATCGATCGCATTGATCACCCTATCCCTACCTATATGTTCTGGCAAAGGCAGTTGCACTATTATTCCTTGAATATTTTTGTCAGCATTGCATTTAGCGACAATCCTTAATAGTTCCGTTTCTTGAATGTCTGCCTGCAGCTGAATATGCTTTTCATAGACGCCAATCTTTTTGGCAAAAGCTTTTTTGGCCTTGATGAAAGAGGTGGAATCAGGCCTATCGCCGACTTGAATGATCGCCAGCATCGGCGGCTTCGGCAGCCCCTTGATCCTCTGGACCAATCCCGGCAATAATTCCTCGCGAGTTTTTCGGCCATCGATGAATAACATAGAGAGTACTATAGCAACAGGATTGAGATTTACAACAGAGGCGAGGCCGCTAACACATAGGAGATGTCGGACATCTCCTATACACTTATTTTAACCACCTATTATTCTGCCGACTTGTTCCTTTATTTTTTCGCTTTTACAATGAATTAGCATTCCCTTATAAGATTCTAGCGACTGACCAAAATATTCCTCGGTCACAATTCCATTTTTTGCTTGAATCGCCAATTGCTCAATCTTTCTGATTATTCTTCTCTTAGTCGTTGTTCTTATCACTTTGTAATGAGGAAAGCTGACATATCCCAGGAAATCAATGCCATTATGGATATTTTGTATCGTGACTTTTTTGGGATGCAATTCCAATTTTAGATTTTCTTCTAAGAATTTTATAATTTT
>CAZKSQ010000075.1:0-2859 GCA_964555555.1 uncultured Candidatus Saccharibacteria bacterium
TATCGGATCCATTCACCATGATACTTGGGAAAAGCACCGCGCCCAAGCGATAAAAAATATCAATGCGACCATCAAGATCGACGGCTTCAGGAACGGCATGATACCCGAAAATATCCTCATCGCCAAGGTCGGCGAGATGGCCGTCTTGGAAGAGATGGCCGAGCTAGCTCTCTCCCCCGCTTACTTGGATATCATCATCGACAATAAGATCGACGCCATCGGCAAGCCCAACATTCAAGTGACGAAGCTGGCAAAAGGAAATCCTTTGGAGTTCAAAATACTCTCTGCAGTCGTACCCGAGGTAATCTTGCCAGATTACGAAAAAATCGCCCGAGAAATAGTTAAGAAACAAAATCCGGAAGATGTGAAGGTGACAGAAAAAGATCTAGAGGATACAATTATACGCATAAGGAAATCGGCAACGCCGCAGCAGGAGCCCCCCTCCGACGGTTCCGGGGGACCATCAGGGCCTGATCAAGGTTTGACGGCGCCGCATAGTCATAATAAGGAGGCGGACAAGACCACTCTGCCCGAACTCAATGATAATTTTGTGAAAAAATTGGGCGCCTTTTCGAGCGTCTCGGATTTCAAGGATAAACTGAAAGTAATGATAGCCGAACAGAAGCGCGATCAGGCGGTAGAAAAAACTCGGATCGCTATTGCCGATGAATTGGCCAAGGATTCCAGGATAGATTTGCCAGATGTGCTAGTCCAAAGTGAAACATCTAGAATAGAGGCTCAATTCAAGGACGATATAGCAAGGATGGGCGTGAAACTGGAAGACTATTTGAAACACGCCAAGAAGAGCATGGAGGAGGTCAGGGAGGAGTGGAGGCCGCACGCCGAGAAGAAGGCTAGGTTGCAACTCATTCTAAATTCGATTGCCCAGAAGGAAAATATCAAAGCCAGCAAGGATGAGGTTGAACATGAAGTGAAACATATTCTAGAGCACTATCCAGATGCCGACAAAGATAACGCCGCTTCATATGCAGAGACTGTTTTGACTAATGAGAAGGTGTTCCAGTTCTTGGAAGTCAAGGATTCGAAATAATATAAAAAGAGAACCTCGGAGGATTAGTCCGAGGCCTTTGAACCTGAGGTTGAGCTTCTTTCTCATAGCTCCTCATCCTGACAATCTGATGATGGGAGCTGTGCAGCATAGATTGCGAATGGCCACGCAATAATGATCGCAATTACAACCATTACCGCCTCGGTTCGCGAATCATATTCACGAACAATGCTTGTTTTATCGAAGATGCCCTTGATAAGGTAGTACACCTCGACCAAGAGCCCGCATGCCAAATAAATCAACAACGCTAGCGCTAGTGCTTTCATAAGTGGTCTTATCAAATCTCCTAAAAGGTTAACACTTTTATTTTTTAATGCAATGGAAAAAGTGATAATGCTACGATCGTTGCTGTCTCCGCCCTCAAAATCTGCTTGCCCAAAGAATAGATAGGGATATTATTTTTATGAAACTGTTCGATCTCGCTCGGCGACCACCCTCCTTCTGGGCCAATAAAAATTTTTATAGACTTTTTAAGTTTATCGGAGGTGTCGGACATCTCCCATCTTTTACCTTCGGTGTGAAACGCTATCCGATTTCCACCATGAGGAGGTCCGACTTCTTCTTCAAGGTTTTTGATTGGATCGATAACAGGCACGTTCCCTCTTCCGCTCTGCTCGCCTGCTTCAGTCGCAATCTTTTTGAGCCGGTCTTCATTCAGGGATTTCTTTTCGCTTCTCTCTGAAATTATTGGCGTGATCCTTGTCACGCCCAGCTCGGTTGCTTTTTCGACTATCCACTCAAAAGTGTCTTTTTTAACTATCGATGCGCAGAGCACGATTTCTCTTTCCGGCATGAAACGACTCTTGGTTGCCTCGATAACAGTCAATTTTAATTCGTCTTTGGTTACTCCTTCAATACAAGACGTATAATCTGAACCGGATCCGTCAAAAATCACGATCGAATCGCCAGCCTTCGAACGAAAAACTCGCAGAACCTGATTTATGAGTTCTGGGGTTTTTATTATTATTTCTTTTTTATCACCGATGGGTTCGGCTATGTAAAATCGGTGGAGTCGCATATGAGAACTTACTTATTTCTTCGAAGAAGTCAGCACTTGGTCGATAAGACCATACTTTTTAGCCTCTTCAGCGCCCATGAAGAAATCCCTATCCGCATCTTTCTCAATCTTGGAAAGCGGCTGGCCCGTAGCCTTAGCGAGCATCTTGTTGAGATTTTCCCGCATCTTAATGATATGCTTGGCGCTGATCTCAATATCAGTGGCTTGTCCTTCAATACCTCCCAAAGGCTGGTGTATCATGACTTCGGCATTCGGCAAAGCAAAGCGCTTGCCTTTTGTTCCAGAAGCCAGAATGACCGCTCCCATGGAAGCAGCAATGCCGATGCAATGAGTAGCGATGTCGTTCTTGATCAAATTCATAGTATCTATAATAGCAAGACCGGCAGAGATAGAGCCGCCCGGCGAGTTGACGTACATATTGATCTCCTTCTTGGGGTCTTCCGACTGCAAAAACAAAAGCTGGGCAATGACAATATTTGCTACATTGTCATCTATCGGACCGCCCAGAAAGACGATGTTTTCTTTGAGTAAGCGAGAATAGATGTCATAGGCACGTTCGCCAAAACTAGATTTCTCGATAACGGTTGGTATTAGTATTGAAGACATGGGTTTATTGGGATTATTTAATATTGTGATTTGACTATATCACGCAATCTTGAAATGTAAAGTTACTGGACATAGCTGCCACACTCGTTATATGATGACCTTGTTACCAATTTTAAATTTGAAATCGCTTAAACGGAATCAATGACACCCTTATCTATGAACAAGA
>CAZKSQ010000076.1:0-2751 GCA_964555555.1 uncultured Candidatus Saccharibacteria bacterium
TCTTTTCGTATCGCCCTGCCCTCTTTGACATTCTTGGTCTTGGCTCCCGCGGCGCCAAAGCGGAAGATCCTCAAAGCTTCCCTCTTCTCGGAAAGCATCTTGGCCAAGTCGGCAGCTGTCTTATTTGTAATTTCTTTTGATTTCATATACTTATTAAATCTTTTAATCCATTAGGTTCTCGCGACTACTTTCGTCTTCACTGGTAATTTGGTACCAGCCTTGCGCAAAGCCTCTTCCGCCACTGCCGGCTCGACGCCATCGATCTCGAATATGATGCGGCCTGGCTTCACTTCGGCGATGAAGCCGACTAGGTCTCCTTTGCCCTTGCCCATTTTCACTTCGGCAGGCTTCTGGGTATAAGGATGGTCCGGAAAGACGCGGATCCAGACTTTGCCGGTCTTCCCAGCATGATGCATGGTGACCTTGCGAGCCGCTTCGATCTGATTTGAGGTCACACGGGCATATTCCATAGCTTTCAGTCCATACGAGCCAAAAGCAATACTGATGCCGCGGGTATCAGCATGAGCAGATTCCTTGACAGGATGCTGCCTCATTGTGAACCACTTTCGATGTTTAACTTTCTTTGGGATAAGCATGGTATTACTTGGTTGCCTGGTCTTTCTTGAATATTTCGCCCTTGTATATCCAAACCTTGATGCCGATGTCTCCGTAGGTCATATGCGCCTTCTCTCTAGCAAAGTCTATGTCGGCACGAAGCGTTTGCAATGGGATGCGTCCTTTCTTCAAATCTTCAGAACGGGCGATTTCTGCACCACCAAGACGGCCACCCAAATGGATGCGAATACCTTGGACTTCCTTATGTGCCAAAATCTTATCGATAGACTGCTTCATGACACGGCGGAAAGGAAGGCGTTTTTCCAATGCTTCCGCAACCATCATAGCGGCAATAGCAGCATGAGATTCCGGATTCCT
The DNA here is from genome assembly GCA_964555555.1 of uncultured Candidatus Saccharibacteria bacterium. Classification (GTDB taxonomy): domain Bacteria; phylum Patescibacteriota; class Minisyncoccia; order Phycocordibacterales; family PALSA-1337; genus C7867-002. The sequence goes on from CAZKSQ010000076.1 coordinate 934, forward strand.
GACTTCCTCGACATCTAGTTTTAATTCTTGGTTGCCTAGATCGATCTTGTTATTGCGGATGAGTTTAGCAACCTTTTCGCGCAATTTGACTATACCATCCCCCGCCTTGCCGATGATCATGCCTGGACGTGAAGTTTTTATAATGATGCGCAAAGCTTTTTGGGTGCGCTCGATCTCTACTGCGCTCACATAGAAAGTGCGAAGCTCTTCTTGGAGGAATTCACGAACAACGATATCAGTCCGCAGGGCATCGCGATAGTTCTTGTCCACGCCGAACCAGCGGCTCTTCCAGTCGCGGATGATTCCTAGCCTATGCGAATATGGGTGTACGGTGTGGGACATGGTATTAAAAATCCAAATTACAAATTTCCAATGACAAATCAATGTCAAATTTCAAATGATTGCTGTGGATCTTTGGATTTTGGATTTGATTTGTCATTGGAAATTTGTAATTTGGATTTTAACTTTTTTTTACGACTTTCTTTACCTTCTTCGCCTTTTCCACAATCGGTGCCAATACAAGAAGCACATGGCTGGTCCTCTTCTTGATGCCGTGAGCCATACCGCGCGAAACTGGCATAAAACGCTTCATGACCAAACCTTGGTCAACGCGGATTTCTTTTACGAAAAGGTTGTCGCCGTCCAGCTTGAAATTGTTCTTGGCATTGGAAATAGCAGAATCGAGCAGGTCCGCCAAAGGATGCTTGGCTTTCTTAACGGCATGGGCAAGGATCATCTTGGCCTGCGTCACCTCCTTACCCCGGATCATGTCAGCAACAACGCGAACCTTGCGCGGGGAAATCCTATAATTTTTTAGAGAGGCGGTGATCATGGAGGTGTATTATTTCTTTGTGGCGGCCGTGGTCGCAGCTTCCTTGGCGGACTTTGCAGCCGTAATCTCGGCTTCTTTGGCCTTGAGCTCGATCTCCTTTTGCATCTTGCCTCCGTGCCTTACGAATTTCTTGGTAGGCGAAAATTCACCGAGGCGGTGTCCAACCATATCCTCGGTTACAAATACATCATTATGAATCCTGCCGTTATGAACGCCGAAGGTAAAGCCGACCATTTCCGGTGAGATCTGTGAGCGGCGTGCCCAAGTTTTTATCGTGCCCAAAGCAGCCGGTTTCTTGCCGGCAATCTTCTTCATCAGGTTTTCGTCCACATAGGGACCTTTTTTGAGCGATCTGGACATGAGATTGAGATATAAAAAAGCTCGGGCGAGCTTCGTTGCATGTTAACAGAGCGGTGTTTTGAAGTCAAATGCAATATAATTTGGCTTGGTACGGCTGCTAAATCAAAATTTGATGCTTGACAAATGGCTATGTTATGGTGTATAATGGTACGCAGAGAATACATAGATTCTGAATTGAGTTTGCGATATTGCATCGTAAACTCACGGAGTTAGTTCTTTGTAAAATCCTCGTCGTTTTCACTGCAACATTTGGGATCTTTTGGATCTCAATATTGCAGTGAACCTCAACAAACAGGAAATAAAATGGAAAAGAAAGGAAATCGGTTAGACGTATTCATTACGTCTTTAGGCATAATTTTTGGCTTATTAAGCTGCGTTGTTGGATACCACATTGGTGCCAACTCGCAGGATAAGGCCTGGAGAGCAGTAGTGAAAGACTTTGCTAATATGCATGGCATGCCGGCATTTGCCGAAAGCGGCACACCGAAAGATCTTGCGCTGATATTGGATGGCTGCTCGGTGGCAATCTGGGCTGCAAGCTCGTCGAACACCTACAATATTCATTCCAGCATGTTCGGCTCCCAGACCAAGAGCGCGATCTTTAACTCTCTAGATTCGAATCGGCA
>CAZKSQ010000077.1:0-2590 GCA_964555555.1 uncultured Candidatus Saccharibacteria bacterium
AAGCTATAGTCCAATGCACTTAGTAATAAGTGGTAACATGCGTGAGACAGGTTGGTCTCCTATCTGCTGCAGGCGTTGATGCTTGAGGGGAATTGATTCTAGTACGAGAGGACCGAATTGAACGAACCTCTGGTCTGCCTGCTGTCGCACCCGCGGCATCGCAGGGTAGCTAAGTTCGGATCGGATAACCGCTGAAAGCATATAAGCGGGAAGCCGGCCCCAAGATTAGGTATCGTTGAGACCCGTGAGAGATGATCACGTTGATAGGCTTTAGGTGTACGCACCGTAAGGTGTTGAGCCGAGAAGTACTAATCCGTCGATCCTGTTAGGAACTTTGAGAGTCATGCTTGCTTGCCATGCCATAGCTCATTTATGAGCGAAGGCGGGCTCAAGTTTACCTCTTTATTTGCTTGAAGTATGAATCTTCTGTTCTGGTGATTTGGCGCTGTGGCACCACCCGTTCTCATTCCGAACACGGCAGTGAAACGCAGTAGCGGCGATGATAGTCCCAATGGGGCGAAAGTAGCTTGTCGCCAGAACAGAGGATTCAATGTTACAATTCTTACCATGCTATCGTGGTCAGGAAAAAGAAAATTCATATACGGTGGCACAGTCATCGTTCTTTTGGCTGTAGCAATAGCTATTCCTGCTTGGAATATTTTCTATAAAGCGCCGACATGCTTCGACGGCCTAAAAAATGGCAATGAGCTTGGTATAGACTGCGGAGGGTCATGCACAAAGCTATGTCCAAGCGCATTCATACCACCTTCTAATGTATGGACAAGATTTGAGCAGACAGCACCAGGTCTGTATAACGTGGCAGCTTATATAATCAATCCTAATACCGAAGGGGAAGCTTTTGATGTTCCGTATCATGTTGATATATATGATACCAATGGCATTCCTATAACAAAATATGACAGCACAGTTACTTTGCCGCCGAATAGGAATACGGTTGCATTCCGATCATCTGTTAATGTTGGCAATAGTATTCCTTCAAAGGCAGTCTTCCAATTCACAGGCATTCCTGATTGGCAGAAACAACCTGACGGTTTGAGCAAAGTGACAGTCCTGAATAAGTCTTACAGCGAAACCGGCCAAAGCTCGTCCTTGTCGGTAATTCTGAAGAATAATGATGTCCAGCCGATAGGCAGGATGTCTGTTTACGTAATTCTCTATGGCAAGGATGGCAATGCCATAGGCTTTTCAAGCACGATTATCGACGGCATAGCTCCTGGAGGCACAGCGACTGCTCCATATACTTGGAGCTCTACTCGCAATGGAGACGTCGTATCGATAGAAGTGCTTCCAGTGCTTCAGCCGCTTGCGCAATAGTTCCATGGAACAAAAGAAATCATTTGCAAATGTAGATTGGCGGCTTCTGGTCGCTACGGTCCCTATCCTTGGAGCGAGCCTTATCACGATGCACTCCTTCACAGGAGACAGCTCCTTTGCTTTGCATCAATTCATCTGGATCATTGTTTCTCTGATAGCGCTTCTGTTCATAAGTCGTCTGGACCTGCGCTTTTTAAGGCGTACATGGGTATCTGTTTGGATGTTTACTATCGTTACAGTCATGTTGGGATTGCTATTCGGTCTTGGCAAGATATCCCATGGCGCGCAAAGCTGGTTTTCATTCGGCTTCTTCTCATTTCAACCCTCGGATCTTGCCAAGCTTGCGCTTATTTTGATACTGGCAAAATATTTCTCCAGAAGACACATAGAGATAGCAAACGTCCGACACATCTTCGTATCAGGATTTTATGCCCTAGTATTTTTTATCTTGGTACTACTTCATCCAGACCTCGGTTCTGCAATGATCATCTTTCTGATCTGGCTCGGCATGCTGCTGGTGTCAGGGATATCAAAGAAGCATTTGTTCGGCATGATAACCATTGTTCTCGTCGTGTCTGCTGTACTTTGGAATTTTGGCTTGAAGCCGTACCAAAAAGATCGCATAAGGAACTTTATAAATCCCTTGGCGGATATTCATGGTGCTGGCTACAATGCTTACCAATCGACGATCGCGATCGGGTCAGGAGGATTGCTTGGCAAAGGGGTTGGCTATGGCACGCAGTCACGCCTAAAATTCTTGCCTGAATATCAAACTGACTTCATCTTTGCTGCCTTTGCCGAAGAATGGGGATTTGTCGGTGTGACCATATTGTTTTCATTATATGGAATCATCATCTGGCGCATCATCAAGATGGCTATGCATGGAGCAACCAATTTTGAGATCCTTTTTGGCGCCGGCGTAGCTATATATTTCATAGTGCATTTTTTCATCAATGTCGGCATGAATATTCATTTGCTTCCGGTAACAGGTACTCCGTTGCCGCTGATGAGCTATGGCGGCACGCACTTATTCATGGAATTCCTATTGCTCGCAATGCTCATGGCAATGAATAAGTATGCAAGACCGGCACATAAGTCGGAAGTGAAAAACGAGTTTATCGGACCGCAGTAGTTTGGTGTGTCATTTCCAAAATCTAAATGTCAAAAACGTTCATTTGAACTTTGACATTGATTTGTCATTGGAAATTTGACATTTGAGTTTAATCCTGGATTCCCGCCTTCGCGGGAATGACAC
>CAZKSQ010000078.1:0-2442 GCA_964555555.1 uncultured Candidatus Saccharibacteria bacterium
GCTCAGCAGCGGCGCTGTCTACGGACGCCAGCCAGTGGATCTGGCCGCCCTTCCCGAGGATCACCCGGCCCGCCCGGGTTCCGGCGACGCCTACGGGAGGGCGAAGCGCGCAGCGGAGTCGATCACAGGGCAATGGTCTGGCGGCCGGCATGCTGCCGTCATCGCTCGTGTCTTCAGCGTCTACGGACCGTACCAGCCCCTCCATGCTCACTTCGCTATCGGCAACTTCATCGCCGAAAACCGTTTGACAAACAAGTTCAAGGACGAAGAGGTTGAGTCGAACTACGGCTATCTCTCTGGCTACAAGAAGCCTACGGACCTGAACGCACAATGCAATCAGCTGCGTATCCTGTTTCCGGGTATCGGCTTCGCCAATCAAGGTCTGCAGACACAGATCGAGAAGGGTGGGGTCAAGTTGCCGCAGCACGCCGAAGGCTGGTTCGCCATCCCCAACTGGATGAAGAATACCAAAATCTTCGGCGCGACCTACAGCGAAGCGCTCCTAAAGGTGCTCGATACCATCAACCGGGCCCGCAACGGCAAGTTCTACAACTACCGCGAAGGCCAGCTCGATCAGAAGCGTCTCCGCCAGTCGGCTCGCACGGTCAAGTTCTTCGCGGAACTGGCCAAGGAGCAGGGCGATCCGGACATTCTGATTGTTCCCGCCCAGTTCGGCCTCCGCCATCGTGGACGTTCGGTACGCCGGGCACGCGTGGTTATGGAAGACACTGTAGGCGAAGTCGGTCTCGGTGCATTTTTGGTAGGGATTATGATCCTGACTCATCCTATCCGTCTTCAGCATTACGACGATCTCTGCATCGACTGCGCGGGCGACGAGTTTGATGTTCAGGAGTCTGATGTCCGCTTCGGCAGCTCTCCGGGCTTCCACTTCGGTGACGGCAAGGTCAGGTTCGGCGCGGTCGGGATTGGCGATCCGAGCGGCTGCTATGGTGCGGCTTCCGGCTTCTTCCCGCAGGATCTTTGCAAATTTAATTCTTGATTCTTTTGATCTGTTGTCACTTGAATCTTGAATTCAAAATTTTTTCAGAGGGTCACTCAATGGTGAGCGGCCCTTTTTTTGTTCTTTCTCTTATGACCCTATTATGACGGTTTTTCTTCTGTGACAAATTTATTGACCAAAATTTTGATGTATTCTTTATAAAGTTCGGCAAATTTTTTCATATCTTCTAGTAAGACGCTTTTTTGTACTTTTTCATAATTGTGTGTGAGCAGATTTCTGGTTTTGGCTGATTGAGCGATTTTGTCCGCGAATTCACGATCGAGTATTTCGAGCTCTACTAGTTCAAGAAAGGTTGATTTGTTGGATTCCGGGATTTTATTTCCCAGCTGGTATGCTAAAGCGCTATTTACATCAAAGGCCTCATCTGCCATCAACAAAAAATATCGTTCCACTGTGGCGAGTTTTTCTTTATTCTTCAAGATTTCTTCATTTGGCATCGCGATATAAGGCGCCAATTCATTGAAGTATTCTTGAAGCAATTTGATTTTCTTTATGATTTCCGGATTCATGGCGATTATGCGGTTTTAGCCCACTCAATTAATTTTTTATCCCTAAGTTTGCGTAACCATGCTGTGTCCAGCCACATTCTGATCGCATAAAACTTCCATTTCATGAATGCTCCAAGTGTGTTCTCATATAACAATTTTCCGTCACGAACGAGAACATACATTATTGTCGGAGATGCCTCACTCATATTTACGATTTCTATATCCTCTCTTTTGAAGAGATCCTGAAAATCATCAATAAGTTTATAATTATCGAAATCAGCTGTTCCAAGTACGGCAATATCTATATCACTTTTTGGATGTATCGCCTTAGTAGCTTGTGAGCCAAAAAGCACAACCAAAGACAGTCTGTGTTTTTTGGCTAGACCCTCAATTCTTGGCTTTATCGCTTCTATATCGATCATGCGCTTAATATTATCATAAAATTATTTATTTTCTACAAGAACCTCCTGACCAGCTTGATGAGCTTTTCTGGTATCTTTTCCAAAAAGAACCTGTCTTTCCACTCCTTCAAACTGACTTCTTTGGAATCATTCATATCATGGACAAAATGTGAGGCGACTTCTTCGGCGAACTTGGCATTGGTGGAAATGATGTTGGCCTCGAAGTTATAGAGCAGGCTGATCTGATCCAAATTCATGGTGCCGACCGATGACCAGTCGTCGTCGATGACGACTGCTTTGCTGTGGATCATTTGGCCATTGCCTTTGTAGAGGAATATCCGCACGCCTGATTCGAGCAGGGTATTGAAAAATGATCGTGCTCCGAGGTCGACGGCGAAATGGTCGGAATTTTCTGGAATGACAATGCGAACATCGACGCCGCGCATGGCCGCCAATTTTATGGCGTGAGAGAGGCGGTGAGTCGGAACGAAATAGGGAGTGGTTATATAAATATATCGTTGCGCTCGGCGAA
>CAZKSQ010000079.1:0-2414 GCA_964555555.1 uncultured Candidatus Saccharibacteria bacterium
AAAACAAAGATTATCGAGATCAAGGAAGGCAAGATCTCCCTATCGATCAAGCAATTGAAGCAGAATCCGTGGGTTGAAGCGGCATCGAAATACAAGAAAGACATGCCTGTTACAGGTGTTGTTATCCGCTTCAACAAGCATGGCGCATTGGCATCTATAGAGGAAGGTGTCGCTGGCCTTGTGCACGTCTCCGAATTTGGCTCTGAAGAGAAGCTCCGTAAGACTTTGGAGCTTGGCAAGACCTATGACTTCAAGATATCGCTATTCGATCCCAAAGAGCAGAAGATGGCGCTGTCGTATGTGGTTTCTGAAAAGAAATAACTGATCATTTGTTCGTATAAAAAACACCAGATGAATTCCGGTGTTTTTTTATTTCCAAATCTGTTATAGCGATATGACCGTCAATCTTGCTTCACTATTCTCATTTGGTCCGCACAATGCTCCGTTGCCATTACCTGCAGCTCCCGCTGCGACACAAGAAACATAGATATTTCCAGTCGTTGCTACTGCTTTCATAGACAGATGGTGTGTTCCAGCCGTTAGGTGCATAGCTTCCGATCCTACCAGATTGAACTGTCCTTGCGGCGGGCTACCAGCGAAGCTGTAAACTTCACCGAATCCAAGATCGGTATCGTTACCGTCTACAGTCAAAATCAACCTCGAACCAGCAATTCCCGTCATAAAGTATGGAGAAGTTTGTCCTGTAATCATGACATCAGCATCAGATGCAAGCGTAACACTTGTTACCGGTATCGATATCGATCCAGCACTACTGACATTTTCTACACTGAAAAATTTATTGCTCGTATTTACTGTGTATCCTGGTCCACTAGATACATTCGTAAAGACATTAGTGGTTCCACCACTCGGTGCTGTAATAGCGCTCAAAGGTTGCCATGTGGCCGTGCCATCTCCAGTCATATCAACTAATACATTCTTAGCGGTCATATCCTGCGGTGCAGCAGTGCTACCTATTAGCGAGAAAGCATCTGTGGTTATTTTGTCGAACAAAGAGCCACCGACGACATTGAAAACTCCACTCGCTAGCTGTGTTGCACCATTGCCTATACCTATACCGCCACTGCCGGGCGTTACTGCCTTTATCTGCCATGAGGAACCTGTATTAATCGGGGGGCAAACGTTGCTACTTGGCGGTGTGCCTCCAGGACCAGACCATCCATTCGGAGGAGTGACGCACCCACCCGCGGCAGTAACGGACAACGTATTTACGCCTGCAACGAAACCGACTATTACTGAAAGTGCGATAATTATTTTTTTCATTTGAATAAATTTATTATTAATTCACTTTTAAATTACCCAGGGCGGCATCGCCTTTTTGGATATCTGCTGCTGTTGGTGTCCATGCCGACTTACTCTTGAATGATTTCGCTGCTACATCCATAAAATTTTTGTATTGTTCTGGCGTCATGGAAGAGCCCATGTTTCCCAATGCCATATCTCCACGAGCCACGTCTTTTGCTACAGCTTGCGCATGAGCATCTTCAACAACTGGCGCGATCGAAACTGGCGTATGGCTTTGCGTCGAGAACAGATAATATCCTCCAGCCGATATCGCAACAACCACTCCAAGCACGATAAGCAACACCAGCAGCCGCGAAACGTGATGATGCGGCTTCGGCATGTCGAGGAATTCTTTTCCTATATAATATTTGTTGCTATCCATGAAGAACTTTTATGCTCACAGTAACATTATATCAGGAACTTGCTGTAACAAGTCATCCTGCCTGTGGATAACATCTGCGTTAAGTAATAAAATCGCCTAACCTGCATTAAAAAGCGTCATCGCTTTTTCCAAACTCTCATTTATTATAGTTTTAACTGCTTCGCTTGCCGTCTTCCCTATTTTCTTTAAGATCTTCATCTCATCATCCTTATAATCTCCCAAAATGAATTTCTCTATTTTTTCATCGCCATGAGGCACTTTTGCATCGCCTTTCGCATTTTCAGGTGCTGTTCCTATGCGCAAGCGGATGAATCCTTCGGTTTTCAAGGATTTGATGATCGATTCAAGGCCATTGTGCCCCCCAGAGCTTCTATTGAAGGATATCTTCATCCGGCCTATTGGCAAACTAAAATCGTCGTAGATGACGATCAGCTTTTCCGCAGCCTTGACGCTTTTTACAAATTTTATTATCACTTTGCCAGAATTGTTCATAAAAGTCTCCGGCTCTACGAAGATAACCTTCTCCTTGCCGATCTTCCCTTCCGCGACCAAGGCATTTGTTTTTTTGTCCATTTCGAATTCCCCGCCGTCATTTTCCTTCCTGACAATATCCAAAACTATCCGACCAGTATTATGGCGGGTATTTTGGTATTCTTCCCCTGGATTTCCTAGACCAGCGATAATGTAAGGCATGGCAAAATACTATCATACTGTGTCATTCCCGCGAAGG
>CAZKSQ010000080.1:0-2390 GCA_964555555.1 uncultured Candidatus Saccharibacteria bacterium
GACTGGCTCACACCTTCGATCTGGTACTCAACTGGGTCCTCGAGTGAGAGCACGTTGTAGCTTTCGCGATCGATTTCATTCAAGACAGAGTAAAGAGTCGTAGATTTTCCTGAACCAGTAGGGCCTGTAATGAGTATCATGCCATAAGGCCTAGCTATGGCATCACGGAAGAGCTGTAGGTTGGACTTGGTCATGCCGATATCATCGAGCGTGCGGATACCCTTGGCTTGGTCCAAGATACGCATGACGATCTTCTCGCCAAAATAGGCCGGGAAGGTCGAGACGCGAAAATCGATGCGCCTGCCATCTATCCTGGCTGAAAAGCGCCCGTCTTGCGGCTTCCTCTTTTCGTCCAGCCTCATATTGGAAAGGATTTTTATGCGTGCAACTACCGCAGAGTGGACTTGCGGCGGCAAAACCAAGCTGGTATTCAGAACGCCGTCCACACGGAAGCGAACGCGCAGCTTGTCGCGCATATGCTCGATGTGCACGTCAGAGGCCTCGCCTTCTACGGCATAACGCACGATCGTGGCGACGATCTTCACCACTGGCGCATCTTCGATGATGAGCGCCTCGGTCTCGCCTTCTTTTTTCTTGGTCGCATCTTCTTTTTTTACAGAAGTCGTCTCGACAGACAGCTCGGTTTCGAGCTCGGTCAAGGCCTTGGAAACTTCGCCAGTGATGCCTTTGTATGCTTCGAGGACCTTCGCAAAGTCTTCAGAGGAAATAAGGTAGATCTTGTAGGCAATACCGCTCTTGGAAGTCAGGAAGTTCAGCGCATCGCGCGCCTCCATGTTATCCGGATCGACAAGGCCGACCTCTAGAACGCCGTCTCTCATGCCTATCGGCACAAAGTGGTAATGCAAAGCCGATTCTTCCGGTATGTACTGCAGGATCTCATACGGAATGATAGTTTCTCCGATAAGACGGACAGGTATATTCAAAAATTCTCCGCGAGCAGCCAAAATGTCCTCGGATTTGACTCCGCGTGCGACCAAGATCTCATCAAGCGATATACCAGAGCTTGTCTGCTTCCTGATTTCGCGAAGATCGTCCTTGGCGATCAATTTCTTCTGAAGTAGGATGTCTAAAACACTCATATTTGATTTGTAGGCTCTAGGTTATATCTTTGTTTTCGTGAAAAAACCTGGTATCGGCGCAAATGGATCGGCCCTGCCGACATTCATGGTCGGTATGGGCACGGTATAGTCGACCAATGATTGGTATGCCGGACCCTGGAAGAACGACGTGTCTATCGTCAGCGAATCAACCTGGTTCAACAGGTTCAAAACCTGTGCTGCTTCGAGCTGTCCTTCTGGCTGCTGCTGCAACAGCCCCGTATCGGCAGGCGAAGAAGATCCCGAAAGATAAAAGTAATAGACGATAAAAGCAACGACAATGATGATGCCGATCGTGATCCAGGTTTTTTTTGATGAATTATTCTTCATATTCTATTGCTGGCGGAGCCAATATGTTTTAAATTCTACCGTATAATCGTCGATGCCATTATCGTGAGACTTTACAGAAAGGTGGCTAACATCCAGGATGTGCAGGTCAGCCTCTGCATCGCGCATGAACTGGATAAACTGCTGATATGTGGCGCTAGCGTTGAAGCCAACAGTGACGGTATCCACGCTTACCAACGGCGCCTGTGGCACTGACAGGATAGAAGTGCCTGCCGCCGCACTCGCAACCGCGGCGGACGAAACCGGCGCTGGTGCCGGCTGTGCCGCAGTATTGGCCGGCGATGTTACCGTAATGTCATGAAGCGTGAATCCTCTTCGAAGCGCAACGCTGTTCAAATCGATAATCAGGCGTATATTGTCGACATTGGTCGGCAGAATCTTATTCATGCGATCCTGATCGCTCGCAGAAATAGAATTGTAAGAAGCTGCGATTTGCGCGACCTTGTCGTTAACTTTTTTGGCATCCGTTATCGCATTCTGATATGTGCCGTTCACCGCAATTATGGACTGCGTGTCATTCCAGACATTCTGGGTAAACTCAAGATATACCCCTATGGAGAGGACGATCAGTATTACTGCTGTTACATTGCGATTCATATTTATTGGTTATTATTCGTCTGTGAAGCTGGGGGCGTAGCCGAACCGCCATTCATGTATATTACATTGCCCGGATTGATCTCCTCCGACAACTTGAACGACACTGACCCATCGTTTTCTATGCTCGGCTCGGCCACTACCGGATTTTTCAGCACGTCCGTCAGCCCATACTTGTCTAGTTGTCCCAAGACTTGCGCTTGAAAAGCGACTGCCGACAAGTTTGTGCCAGAACCCGAGAAAGTCAGCTCGATATTGGAAGTCTTTGTCGACTGGGCTGCACCGCCAGCAGCGCTACCAGTATACAGTGGCGTTGTGACGTCCATACTC
>CAZKSQ010000081.1:0-2375 GCA_964555555.1 uncultured Candidatus Saccharibacteria bacterium
TCAACCAATATTGGATTCAGTTCAAGTTATCAGTAAGGATGACGGAATTCATTTTATTTTGAATGGAAAAAATCTAACAGGCGTAAAAACTGTTTTTGTTAACGTTAGCTCAAATGCCGCTGGAAATTTCTTCACACCCGTATCGGTTTCAAATGATGGAACGCGATTAGATGTTAAGCCGAGTCAAATAAAAGACGGTAATTCATATAAAGTACAAGCTGGAGGTAACGAAGATGATATAAATTTCAAAGGAACTCGACCTAATGCGTTAGTAAGCAATACGCTTGTTGTAACTGTGCCTATTAATTCATCTTTGAATAGTAGTCAGACTTATCCTAATTCTTACACATTTAATTCAAAAGAGTCTGGAATTTTACCTGATATTTATTTCCAATACCCATCAATATTTGGTAGCAAACCAACACTCATATCATCCAGAAGTACAAATAGTCCAGAAAAAATGTCTGACGACGGGGCGGGTTTTGTAGAATTCAATCCGACGGGAGCCGTTGGTAGCAATGGTCTACGCATGACATTCTTCATAAAATCTAATACTGAAAACAGTTTTGAAAGTTTTATATCCAAAACCGCCATAGCTGGCGGCTGGGATTCATCGAAATATTTTCAGGTAAATAGTTATAATGTTGCGCGTTTGAGATACGCTTCACAATCACACTATGATGCAGACGTTGGTTGGTATTTTATTGATCTGAAACAAGGTAATATCTTGGCTATTTCAACGGAAGGAGATAAAAAATATCTCTATGACGATGATCAAAATGGTTATTCAACAAGAGATCGGATAATTTCCACCCTTTCAATAGGACAAATTTCAAGCATTACAGATCCATCTTGGATTACTGTCGAAGATAAATCTGGACAATTCTATTTCAAGGTGCCATCAACATTTGATCCTAAGGTTGTATCAGATTTTAATTTGCAGCAAGGTCAAGATATTCAAATCATAGTTGGTAACAGGTATGTTCAAAGTTTGAGCGTAACTGGACAGGTCTTAACAAATTGGCAGATTTCCAGTGGTCATACAGGGGTTGGATGCTCAATTGAGGGTACTAGTCCAAAAGGAGGTTCTGTTTCAACAAGTATTGTTAAAGTTAATGGACTCTCGTTCTACGAAGTGGGAGATTACGATCATGGCGCCGGTAGCGAAACTGATGCAACAAGATATGTACAGTTGTTACCAGGTAAAAATCAATGCCGATATATTGAATTCAGGAGAGACTCATCTGCCGTCGGTAGTATTACTGGAATTTATCCTGCAGATCAAGCTAATTTGATCATGAATAACGATGCTAGAATAGATGAAAGCGTTAAAGCTCTTATACCACAAATTCTCAGCACAATTACTGTCCAGTGAGTAATTTAAATTATCTATAATCCTTTTTGTTAATATGTTATAAAAAGGTTTCTATTTAGTACCAAGCTCTTCACAAAATGAACGCACTATTGACTTAAAAGCCCCATTTCTGCTAGTATGAGGAACGCGCTCGATAATGAATATTGCGTCAAAAAACAAGAAGATATCAACCGGTGTAGTGGTGGAAGCCCTGCCGGATACTTTGTTTCGGGTAGAAATGGACGAAAGCAAAGAAGTCATATTGGCATATCTTGCCGGAAAGATGAGAATGAACCGCATTCGAGTCCTAGTAGGAGACAAGGTTGAGCTGGAGCAGGATCCCTACGGCGGCAAAGCCAGGATCACCAGAAGGACTTAGCAGAAAAAATAGCGTTTGAATAAAAATGAGAGTAAAAGCCTCGGTCAAAAAAATCTGTGCCAAATGCAAAGTCGTACGCCGCGGCGGATACGTATATGTAGTATGCACGGCCAATCCGAGGCACAAGCAGAGGCAGGGTTAGAATTTGGAATAGAGAATATAGAGAATAAAAACATAATATGAGAATACTAGGAATCACACTACCAGATAATAAAAGAATGGAATTTGCACTGACAGCGATCTACGGCATTGGCCGTTCGCGCGCCAAGAGCATCCTATTGAAGACCAAAGTAAGCGGCCAGATGAAACCGGCCGAGCTCACAGTGGACCAGGAGAACAGTATCAGGAAGATCATTGAGAATTTCAAGATTGAAGGCGACCTAAAAAGGGAAGTCGCAGGCAATGTTAAGCGTCTCAAGGACATCAAGTCGTACCGAGGCAGCCGCCATGCTCGCCATTTGCCGGCACGCGGCCAGCGGACAAAGACCAATTCCAGGACAGTAAGAGGAAACGTCAGGAAGACTATGGGATCCGGTAGGAGAAAGGAAGAGAAGACATAAAATACTATGGGTAAAAAAAGGATCGTAACAACAGAAGGTGCCGAAGGAGCGGAAGCAAAGCCGAAGGCGGTTTCTTCGTCCA
>CAZKSQ010000082.1:0-2218 GCA_964555555.1 uncultured Candidatus Saccharibacteria bacterium
GCGGACGACTTGTCGCCGCCTGCGACGGTCGTGCTGTCCTCTATAATCGTAGAGGGTGAGATTTGGATGGCGAAGAGCACGTTGGAAAAGCTAAACAAGGAGCGGAAGAAGAAAAACCTGCCGCCCTTTGCTAACCCCAGGAATCTGGCGGCAGGTTCGATCCGGCAATTGGATCCGAAACTTGTTGCGGAAAGACATTTGGATTCTTTCATCTATGATCTTGCACTTTTGTCTATTCCCGCGAAAGCAGCACCCGAAGGCACGTTCTCTGAACGAGCCTTAGCAGCGCGGGGCGATTCGGCTCGTGAAGAGAACGTGCCTTCGGGTGCTGCTTTCGAGGGCCACACAATACCGCAAACCCAGCATGAAGAACTGGAATATTTGCGAGAGCTTGGCTTCAAGGTCAATAAGCATTATCGGCACTGCAAGGATATAGAAGAGGTGATCAGATATTGGCAGGAATGGTCGCCTTCGCGACAAAAAGGCGCTACGGCGGACCGAAGGCAGAAGGATATAGATTATTGGTTTGACGGCATCGTCGTAAAAGTAGACGAAAGGGAATATCAGGAAGTCCTCGGCTATACAGGCAAGGCGCCGCGATGGGGCATCGCTTTCAAATTCCCCGGAGAAGAAGTTACTACGATTTTGGAAGATATCGTCTTCCAGGTCGGCAGGATGGGAACTATCACGCCTGTCGCAGTATTGAAGCCGGTTTCGATCGGCGGCTCGACGGTGTCGCGTGCTACATTGCACAATGAAGATGAGATCAGGCGATTGGATGTGCGCATTGGCGATACCGTTATTCTAAAAAAGGCCGGCGACGTGATCCCTGACATAGTGGGCGTGCTTAAAGAGCTGCGAACCGAAAAAAGTAAACCATTCATTTGGCCAAGTCATGTGCCTGCTTGCGGAGGAGATGGTCTTATCGAACGCATCCCGGGCCAGGCGGCTTGGCGCTGTGCAAACAAGGAATCTTTCGAGCAGGCCAAGCGCAAGCTTTACTATTTCACTTCCAAGCATTGCTTCGATATCGACGGCTTGGGGCCGAAGATCATCGATCTTTTATTGGAGCACCAGCTGATAGCGACTGCTGATGATATCTTTACCTTGAAGAAAGGCGACCTATTAAATCTGCCTAGATTCGCTGAAAAGTCCGCGGATAACTTGATCGTCGGCGTTGAAAAGGCAAAAAAGATAATTTTGCCGCGTTTTTTGGCTTCATTATCCATTCCGCAAGTCGGCGAAGAAACTGCGTACGATGTCGCTAGGCACTATATTTCCAAACAGGCAAAAGCGAATACGGAGCCAGCCGATGCTTTGAAAATGATCACCAAGGCTTCGAAGGAAGAGTTTGAATCCATTTATGGCGTCGGTCCTGTCGTAGCTGAATCGCTGGCTTCATGGTTCAAGGTTTCGGATAATAAAAAGCTGGTTAATAATCTTTTGAAGCATGTGATCCTTATAAGAGAAGAACTAAGCGGCAATAAGCCTTTGGAAGGAAAATCTTTTGTTTTTACTGGTTCTATGCCGACATTGGAACGCGAAACAGCGCAATCTTTGGTGCGGCAAAACGGCGGCGATGTATCCAGCTCTGTTTCGAAGAAGACATCTTATGTTGTTGCCGGCGAGGAAGCGGGATCGAAGCTCGACAAAGCCAGGGAATTGGGGGTTAAGATAATCAGCGAGAAGGAGTTTTTGAAGATGGTGGGGAAGTAAAAGCAAAAATCCGCCATTTTCATTGTTGGCGGACTTTCGTGGGGCCTCCTTGAGTTGGGCATCCTTCCTTAGCAGTAGTCGTATTGTATACCCACTATTTTTTTTGTCAACAAAACTCACAAACTTATATTTGTGGAGATGAGGGGACTTGAACCCCTAGGCCCCAACTGCGTAGGAAGGTTCCCCCAAACCTGGCATCCCCACGGGAAGGAAAATCTTCCCTCGGAATAAGCGTATCAGGCGGCGATAAATAAGTTATGAATTTTTAATAAAAAAGTAATAAAGATTTAATAAAAAAGTGATAAAGTTTTCATAATATGCTATATTTTCGCCATGATAACCGTGAAAGAGCTCGAACATTTGGCGGTATTGGCCAGGATAAAGCTGACTGAAGAAGATAAGTCATCTCTAGTGAAGGAATTCGACTCCATTTTGGGCTATGTTGATCAGCTAAAAAAGGTCAAGGTTTCGCTCGATAGTGCAGGCCGCGTTGGCGCGGTCA
>CAZKSQ010000083.1:0-2173 GCA_964555555.1 uncultured Candidatus Saccharibacteria bacterium
AAGTTTACCACAATTGAGGTGAGGAATAAAAGTGAAATAGTAAGCCTTCATCTTCAAGAGATCCACAACGCCTGTATGGTCGCCTTCCAAGCCGATAGGCATCTGGAAACGAACCGCTTTCTTATTCAATCTTTCGAGGATCGACTTGAACGACCTGTCGAAAGAAGCGCCCATGCGATCCATCTTGTTGATGAAGCAGAGTCGAGGCACCTTTCCGTCGTCTGCATAGCGCCAGTTTGTTTCGGATTGCGGCTCTACGCCAGCAACACCATCAAAGACTACAACGGCTCCGTCCAAAACGCGCAAAGATCTTTTCACTTCCACTGTAAAGTCGATATGCCCAGGAGTATCGATGATATTGAAACGAACTTTCTTGGAAAGATCCTTTATAGGCATGTAAGTCGGGTTCCAGAAGCATGTAATGGCGGCCGCGGTAATCGTAATGCCGCGCTCCCTTTCCTGTTCCATCCAGTCGGTAACAGTCGAACCATCGTGCACTTCGCCGATCTTGTGCGTCATTCCCGTGTAATACAAAATGCGCTCGGAAGTCGTCGTCTTGCATGCGTCGATATGAGCGATGATTCCAAAATTTCTTACTCTTTCTAGTGGGTAGTCGCGGTTCATTTGATTCTTGTCATTCCCGCGAAGGCGGGAATCTAGTGTTTATAAATAAAAAAGCACGAGGGCTTTGTTAGCACTAAGATACATTAAAAGGCCAAAATAATCAATTCTATCTTCCGGAAGTGTCAAAGCCAATTTTCTCTTTTGCAGGCATAGGTGCATCCATAAATTTCCTTACAACTGAATATACTTCTGCCAGAACTAGTTCTTGTTTCATCTGATCAAGTTCAAGTTTGTTAACTTTATTCGCAATATCTTTATTCCCTGAAATTATTTGTCGCAACTTAACAAATGCCCGCATTATAAAAATGTTCATTTGCACAGCTCTTTCACTATTTAATACTGAAGAAAGCATAGCGACACCGAGCTCGGTAAAAGCATACGGAGTATGGCGCCGACCACCACGGCCTTTCTTTGAAATCACAGATTGTGATTTCAAAGAGATGGCTTCACTTAGAGTCAATTGGAACATGAAATCTCTTGGCTATTTGTAAGAATAAAGCGTTGCCAACGTCAGCATTATTATCATGGACACCCTAATCCACGCCGATATCTTTTTCATTATTACGTCCGTGAGTACGGTGATTCTGGTTGTTCTAGCTATCATAGCCATGATATTCATCATCAGCATCCTGGCGAATGTGCGTTATATCAGCAAAAAACTCAAGGTAGAATCAGACTTCTTAGCAGAAGAAATGCGCGAATTCCGTAGGAAAATTGAGATCAGCCACACGCGCATCTTCCCATTATTCCGTTTATTGCAGAGGATCGTATCCAGATATTATCAGAGTAAATAAAAACAAAGCCATGAGAAACCATCACTTTTGCGGACATTCGAACAATACAGGTAAAAACGTCGGCATAGGGATATTCAGCGCATTAGCATCCGCGGCAGCGGTCTACTATCTTTTCGGCACAGAAAAAGGCACAGAAAAACGCGAACAAATAAAAGGCTTCGTCAAAGAAACCAAGGATAAGATGGTCAAAACCGGGAATGTCCTGCAGGATGCCGCGAGCGAAGCCTATTATGACCTGAAGGAACTGTTAAAAGAGAACTATCATGATCTTAAGGAATTAAATGAAGAGCAGCGCACTGAATTATCAGAAAAGATCCGGAGCCATTGGGATCTTATAAAACAGGACATTGAGGAAGCGGTCTCTGACTAGCATTACCAAGCAAAGTGCGCAAAAGCCTTGTTAGATTCCGCCATTTTGTGCACATTTTCTCTCTTTTTGACTGCTTCGCCTTCATTCTTGGAGGCGGCAATGATCTCATCAGCGAGTTTTTCGTGCATCGGCTTGCCTTTCTTGGTTCGGGCGGCTTCGATAATCCATTTCATAGATAGTGCCTGTTTGCGCTCTGGTCTCACTTCGCGAGGAACCTGATAGTTAGCTCCTCCAACGCGCCTAGAACGAACTTCCATGAGAGGAGTTGCGTTCTTGAGAGCGGCTTCAAAGATTTCCATAGGATTTTCAACCTTAGCCTTGTCCTTTATCTCATCCATGCAGGCATAGACTATCTTTCGAGCCGTATTCTTCTTGCCTTCTTGCA
>CAZKSQ010000084.1:0-2139 GCA_964555555.1 uncultured Candidatus Saccharibacteria bacterium
CTCGCGGCGCGTGAGCGACGATTCCAAGAGATATTCACTGTGGTCCGCCCTCTTGGATTCGAACCAAGGACCCTCGAGGTATAAGCTCGATGCTCTAACCAACTGAGCTAAGGGCGGGACTTTACAAGGTGCTTTCTAACCAAAACAGCTAAAGGCGGGTCTAATAACAATACAATGATTTGAAACTCTAAACCAGCTTCACCTCCTTCTGCTTCTTCGGCTCGATGCCGTTCGCAGTCAGAAGATTGTCGAACTGCTCCCTCTCTATAGTTTCAAGCTCAATGAGCTTCTTGGCAATGTTTATAAGCGCTTTCTTGTGGTCAGTCAAAGCAGTGGTGGCGCGCACCCTAGCCTCCGACATGATCCTGGAGACTTCGCCATCGATGTCGGATGCGACTTTCTCGGAATATTCTTTGTCGCCGACGCCCGCGCCGAACATCGTGCGCCCCATCGGGCTTTCCAATGCGACCGTGCCTATCTTTTCCGACATGCCATATTGCGTGACCATGTTCCGGGCCAGTGCCGTCGAAACTTGCAGGTCATTGGATGCGCCAGTCGTGACATCGTCGAACATCATCTGCTCTGCCACGAAACCTCCGAGCGAAACCGCTATATCGTCCAGGAATTCCTTGCGAGACTGCAATCTTCGCTCTTCAAAAGGCAATTTTAGGGTATAACCGCCAGCTCGTCCGCGGGCAATGATAGAAATCTTGTGCACAGGGTCGGAATAAGAAAGAACAGAGGCGACTAGGGCGTGACCAGCTTCATGGTAAGCGGTAATCTCCTTCTCTTTGGGCGACAATACATGGCTTCTACGCTCTGGTCCAAGCATGACTTTCTCTATTGATCTTATCAAGTCGAACTGGCCGATGGTCTTCCTATTTTCCCTGGCAGCCAATATGGCAGCTTCATTCATGAGCGAAGAAAGATCCGCTCCCGAAAAACCTGGTGTGCGCTCCGCTACGACTTTGATATTCACATCTTCGGCAAAAGGCTTCTTGGCGGAATGGATCTTGAGGATCTCTTCTCGGTCGCCGCGGTCAGGAAGATCGATGACGACCCGCCGATCGAACCTGCCGGGACGTAGGAGGGCAGGATCGAGCACATCTGGCCTGTTGGTCGCAGCCATGACGATGACCTTTTCATTGGGCTCGAAGCCGTCCATCTCGACGAGAATTTGATTCAAGGTCTGCTCGCGCTCGTCATTGCCGCCGCCCATGCCGGAGCCGCGCATCCTGCCCACAGCGTCAATCTCATCCACGAATACTATGGAGGGTGCCGCTTCCTTGGCCATCTTGAAAAGGTCCCTCACCCTGGAAGCGCCGACACCCACGAACATCTCCACGAATTCCGAGCCAGAAATGGAAAAGAAGGCAACGCCAGCCTCGCCAGCCACCGCCCTAGCGAGAAGCGTCTTGCCTGTTCCTGGAGCGCCCATGAGGAGAACGCCCTTGGGGATTTCTGCGCCGATCTCGATGAACTTCTTGGGATTGCGCAAAAAGTCTACGATCTCCAAAAGCTCCTGCTTGGCTTCTTTTGCACCAGCAACATCCTTGAAGGTAACCTTCTGCTTCTGGTCGGTTGGCAAGGTGATGCGCGCCTTGGACTGGCCGAATGTCAATGCTTGAATTCCCGCGCCTTTTACTTGCCGGGACAGTAACCATACGAAAAAGATGAGGACTAATAGAGGAAATATGAACGGCGACAATTGTCCAGCCCAATACCAAAAACCGCTTGGCTCTTCTACAGTGATGGTAGTTGAAGCCATTTTTGTCGGGCTCACGCCCAAGCGAGTGAGAGATTCTGTGACGGAAGCATCCGGCTCCTTGCGAGCGACTTTTTGGCTTTTATCGGTGTACGTTGCATAGACTTGGTCGCCATTCAAGTCCAGAGAAGTCACCGTGCCCTTTTGGATGCCTTGCGCCACGTCAGAAAGCGAAACTTGGGCAGTCGCCGCATTCTTGTTGGAAAATTCCGAGTAGACGCCAGTTATGATGAGAAAGAGCAAAATCACCGTCGCCAAAATATTTATAAAATTCATTCTGGGCGGCAAAAAACCGCCTCTTTTCTTCTTGTTCTTATTGTCCTTTGTGGGCGGCATGCCCGAAACTGGAGGCATGTTTTGATTATACATAAAAT
>CAZKSQ010000085.1:0-1982 GCA_964555555.1 uncultured Candidatus Saccharibacteria bacterium
TAACCAGAAAAATCCTCATATATCAGGAGTAAAGCCATCATTCTAGGAGAGCGGTTCATCCGCATATGTCATTAAAACTAGTCGCACTATTCCTCTCCATCGCTGGAGTCGTGGGTGTGGCGGTCGGATATTATCTGCGATTGATCATCTCATTGGGCAAAAAAGGCTCAATGGAGCTAGAGATCAAGGAGATGCTTTTGGCGGCAAAAGAAGAAGCCAAGAAGATCACAGCCGACGCTACCAACAGGGCCAATCAGACCATAGAGGAAGGAAGGAAGGAAATAAGAGAGAAGGAAGACAAAATACGCGTGACCGAAGACCGACTTATCAAAAAGGAGGACCTTTTGGATAAGCGCCAAGTAGACTTGGATAAAGAAGTTGAGGTCATAAAGCAGCGCGTAGTCGAGATAAAGGCCATCAGAGACCAGGCAGACAAGCTCGAAGAGCACAGGAAGCAGGAATTGGAAAAGATCTCTCGCCTTACCGCTGAAGAAGCCAAAAACGAGCTTATAAGGCTTATAGAAAAGCAGTCCGAGGAAGATCTCATGGTTCGTATCCAAAAGTTGGATAACCACGGCGAAGAAATGCTCGAAAATAAGGCCAAGGACATACTTGCCATGTCCATACAGCGCCTCGCCACTAGCGTAGCCGCCGATGTCATGTCCACTGCCGTGCCCATACCTAGCGATGACGTGAAAGGCAAAATCATCGGCAAAGAAGGCAGGAATATCAAGGCATTCGAGCGCGCAAGCGGAGTCGAAGTTCTCGTAGATGACTCCCCTGGTGCCATCACTATCTCTTCATTCGATCCAGTCCGCCGGCATGTCGCTAGAATGGCGCTCGAGGAGCTCATAAAAGACGGCCGCATACAGCCAGCCCGCATCGAGCAAGTCGTAGAGAAAGCCAAACAAGACATCAATAAGACTATAAAAGAAAAGGGTGAGCAAGCCGCTTATGAATGCGGCGTTCTCGGCCTTGATCCTAGGATACTTCTTATCCTTGGCCGTCTGCATTTCCGAACTAGCTACGGCCAGAATGTGCTTTTGCACTCCATAGAAATGGCTCATATTGCCGGCATGATTGCAGAAGAGCTCGGTGCAAACGTTCAAGTTGCCAAAGCTGGCGCCCTCCTTCACGACATCGGCAAGGCCCTTGACCATGAAGTTGGTGGGACCCATGTAGAGATCGGCCGCAGGATATTGCAAAAATTTGGCGCACCCGAAGAAGTCATCAAAGCCATGCAAGCCCATCATGAGGAATATCCTTATGAAACTGTCGAATCCCGTATTGTGCAGACCGCCGACGCGATTTCAGGTGCTCGTCCCGGCGCTCGACGCGATAATATCGAGAATTATCTGAAGCGCCTTGGCGACCTCGAAGCTCTGGCCAATTCATTCCCAGGCATAGAAAAATCCTATGCTCTGCAAGCTGGCCGCGAAATCCGCATATTCGTAAAACCTGAAGAAATCGGCGATGTAGAAGCCAAAAATCTGGCTCGAGATATAGCGCTCAAGATCGAAAAGGACCTCAAATATCCTGGAGAAATAAAGGTTAATGTCATCCGCGAAACCAGAACTATCGAGTTTGCGAGGTAATTGTTACCCTATTGCCTAAAATATGGCTTACTATATAATAAGGCACACAGGTTCAAACTCGCTTCGCCTCCGCCATTGGCGGATCCAGTGGCGGAATGAGACGAGACTGTTTATTAATAGCAGTTAACAGAAAACACAATGAACAAAGCTAGCATTGTCGACGCCGTTCACGGCGTCCTCGGCGGAACCAAGGTTCAAGCCGAGCAAGCGGTCGAAACTATGATTAACACGGTTATAGATGCCTTGAAGAAAGGCGAAGAGGTCTCGATCTCTGGCCTAGGCATCTTCTCGGTCAAGCAGCGCGCCGCTCGCGAAGCTCGCAACCCTCGCACTGGCGAAGCTATCAAGGTCCCGGCAATGAAGGTTCCGAAGTTCCGCGCCGCAAAG
>CAZKSQ010000086.1:0-1967 GCA_964555555.1 uncultured Candidatus Saccharibacteria bacterium
GTCAACTTATGGATCAGATTGATTTCAATATCCTCTTTCGATGGTTTGTTGGGCTTAGCCTCGATGCGCCGGTTTGGGATCATTCGACATTCACCAAGAACCGGGACCGGCTTCTCGAGTCGGATATCGCAAGGCTCTTCTTCTCCAAAGTCGTGGAACGGGCGCGCCGTAAGAAATTCCTGTCGGATGAGCACTTCACTGTTGACGGAACGCTCATCGAGGCCTGGGCAAGCATGAAGAGCTTTCAGGAGAAGGAAGAGCATAGCAGTGAAGGCGACAATTCTGGCGGGAGCAGCAATCCCGAAGTTGACTTCCATGGCGAGAGGCGCTCGAACGATACTCACGAATCACAGACGGATAAGGATGCGAAGCTGTACAAAAAATCGAGAGGGCAGAAGCGAAACTCGCCTATCTCGGCCACGTCTTGATGGAAAACCGAAATGGTCTCGCGGTTGATGTAGAAGTCACCCAGGCCAGTGGAACTGCAGAACGAGAAGCAGCCTGTTCAATGGTAGAAAGATTGAAAGGAAAGAAGCACCGGACCATGGGTGCAGATAAAGGCTACGACGCCACCGAGTTTGCTGATGATCTTCGCGAGCTCAATATTACTCCTCATATCGCTCAACGGAAGCGAAGCAAATCGATGGATGGGCGCACGACTCGGCACCAAGGATATGCCATAAGTCAGCGGAAGCGAAAACGAGTCGAAGAAATCTTCGGCTGGGCGAAAACAGTCGGGCTGATCAGGAAAGCGAAATTGAGAGGAATCGCGAACATCGACTGGCTTTTTACTATGAGTATAGCGGTCTTCAACTTGGTAAGAATGCGAAATATGGAGGCGGAAGCATGATCCAACGGGAACCTATCGGCGCCACGGAGGCGACCGGGGGACTCGAAAGCTCCAATTTACAAACGTACAAGTCGTTCCCCATCGGAGAACACGTCAACCTAATGTCGATTGCGATCAGTGAGCGGCTCAGATGACGGGAAATCGTCGCATTTTCAACAGCCTGCTAAAGCGAATCGAGAAGTGCGATGTATTATTTCTTGGAACCCCTATTTATTTCAATGGGATTACGGGAGTGATGCATTCATTCCTTGAGCGATTGTTTTTCCCTGCACTGACATACAATGTTGGACGGGCGTCTCTTTTTCAAGGAGGAGTCTCTTCCTTTTTCTTTTACACAATGGGCGCGCCGGATGAGCGGAGTAAAGCCAATAACTATGAATCAATTTTCCAATTCAATAAAAAGCGACTATAGTCCCTTCACGGAACTTCTGAATATATGATTTCTTGCAACACCTATCAATTCGATGATTATTCCAATTACGAAGCCTCGATGTTTGATGAAAATGAAAAGGCAAAATACAAAGAAGAACATTTCCCTATTGAGTGTAAGAAGGCATTTGACATTGGAGCGAGATTGGCAAAAGTTTGAGAGGGGTTATGTGGATATCAATACAACAAGAAACAACTCTTGATCAGCTTTTAGCTGAGGAAGTAGTACGATTGGCGTTTGAAAATGCCGAGCATACTAACCATAGAGAATACTTGCTAGTCCGCGAATTGAGGAAAACATCATCATTTATTCCAGAATTATCGTTAGTAGCGGTAGCTGATACAAAAATTGTTGGCTATATTATGTTTTCTCAAATTAGTGTCGAAGAAAATGAAACTAAGCACATTGCTTTAGCCTTGGCGCCATTAGCAGTAATACCGGAATATCAACAAGGAGGGATTGGGACGAAATTGATTGAAACGGGACATGAAAAATCTGAAAGGCTCGGGTATGATGCATGTATCGTTTTGGGGAGCAACAAATATTATTCCCGCTTTGGGTATCAGGAAGCAAAAACATTTGGGATTTATGCTCCGTTCCAAGTTAATTCTGAAAACTATATGGTTAAAGAGCTAACAGGATGCTGACAAACCAGCTTTTTTAGCGCGGTACCTTTGTAAATGCAGA
>CAZKSQ010000087.1:0-1364 GCA_964555555.1 uncultured Candidatus Saccharibacteria bacterium
CCGCTTTTCCTGAGCGCTTCGTGGAGATCGGCGTGGCCGAGCAAAACCTTGTGACTGTCGCATCGGGCATGGCCGCGATGGGCAAGATACCTTTCATCAGTTCATACGCCATGTTCTCGCCGGGCCGAAACTGGGAGCAGATCCGCACGACCGTCTGCTACAACAATCGCCCCGTAAAGATCGTCGGCTCGCATGCGGGCGTGTCTGTGGGCCCTGACGGCGGCTCGCACCAGGCCATCGAAGATATCGCTATAACGCGCGTATTGCCCCATATGGTAGTCATATCGCCCTGCGACGCCATAGAGGCTAAAAAGGCCACTATAGAGGCCGCCAAGACCAATACGCCGGTCTATCTGCGCCTTGCCCGCGAGAAGACGCCTATCATCACCACCGCCAGCACGCCGTTCGAGATAGGGAAGGCCCGCACGTATTTTGAGCCGATCGCCGGCAAACCCGACGTCGCCATCATCGCCACCGGCGCTCTCGTCCACAAAGCCCTGGTTGCTGCCAAAGAATTGGAGAAAGACAAGATCGGCGCCATCGTCATCAACCTCGCCACCATCAAGCCTCTCGACGGTGACGCTGTCTGGCGTGCCGCTAAATCAGCGGGCGCGGTCGTGACGGTAGAAGAACATCAGATCGCCGGAGGTATGGGATCGGCGGTCGCAGAGTTTTTAGCTTTGAATCATCCTGTGCCGATAGAATTCATCGGCGTGCGCGATCAGTTTGGACAGTCGGGCACTCCGGAGGAACTTATCGAATATTATCGAATGGGAGTTTCGCATATTAAGGAGGCGGTGGGGAAGGTGATAAAGAGGAAATAACTGCTGGAAGTCTGGGACGAGGTTGGAATCTCTCTCTTGATTTAACTTTAGTCTTTTAATTTTTCTCTCTTTTTAGCAACTTCATCACGTTTCGGAATCGAGTAATGCATCTGTTTCATTTTAGTGAGCTCCTCGTGAGACATTTTCTCTAACTCGTCGGTCAATTCTTTGCAGATCTTATCGTATCTCGATTCAACATATTTACCGCTTCTCCCGATAAGTTCTCTGAGATTATCAATGCTTGCTTCATCATGAGTGATTCCCTGGAGGTTGAAAGTAATTATTTTTTCTATTTTATGTGGAGCTTCTTTTTTATTAATAATTGCTCCAGGAAGACACTGAAGGATTGAATTCTCATCATGCGCGATATTTTTGTTCCTCAGATTTTTAAAATCTAAATATATTACCTTTCCTTGGGTGTCTTCAGCTAACACATCGTTTATATCAAGATTATTTGTCCTAGCCTTATTTGGCCCAAAACATTTTACGAAGGATATAATTGCCATTTTCCAAAGTACGTCTTTTTCAAAAAGATTTTTT
>CAZKSQ010000087.1:1374-1957 GCA_964555555.1 uncultured Candidatus Saccharibacteria bacterium
GACAGGCACTTCAATGCATCAAGAAGATCATATCTATGCAAGGCCATATCTGCCAACTCCTGTGCTTTATCGCCACGTAAAGCAATCACTTTTTCAGCATCTGGGAAGTCTGTGATATGAAATGTTGCTTTATTTTCCCTAAATTCAAAATTTATATTTTCCATAATCCATAAATTGATACTTATTGGGAAAAAACGTGCTGGCCGTCTTGTGTGCCGTGCGAACGGCACTGGCTTTTAATATAGCTTAATAACTTAAACTGTTATTCTATCGTGAATTAACTTAGAACCTTTTGATTCTCTGGGAAACCTTCCTTCCTCATCTCTAAAAGAAAGCTCTCCGGCTGGATGATCAGTTTTCTTGGGAAATAGCGAAAGAATTTTCTCAATATTCGTAAATGGCTTTACTTGCAATCTTTTCCCTTCAATCTCTAAGGTCGCACGACCCGAACGTATTTCTTTGGTCGAACTCTCCTCTATAAGTTTTCCCATTTCTTCAGCGGCTATTTGCCAATAGGTACAAACTGCAATTAGATGCTCGGCAGGAGTGCCCTCATGATATCTTTCGAGGTCTTCAAGTATTT
>CAZKSQ010000088.1:0-1954 GCA_964555555.1 uncultured Candidatus Saccharibacteria bacterium
TGGTCCATTCCAAGGAATGTCAGAAGTACCCAATGCTAACGATGCAGCAATCACGGAAACCACATCCGGATCATCTTGATCGATAGAAATCGTAGTCAAAACAACCTGCACTTCATTGCGTATCCCTTGGTTGAATAGTGGTCGAATCGTGCGGTCTACGACACGTCCAGAAAGGATTGCTTCCGTCGAAGGTCTCCCCTCTCTTCGCATGAATCTTGAACCTAGTATTCTTCCTGTCGCGTAAAAACGCTCTTCATAGTCTACTGTGAGCGGGAAAAAATCCCCTTCCTTCTTATCGCCCAACACTGCCGTCGCCAACACTGTCGTGTTTCCATATCGCAAAAGCACCGATCCATTAGCTTGGTCGGCTAGGTCGTTAAACTCGGCTGTTAGCATTTTGCCGCCGATTTCTATAGAGAACTCTTTCTTAGTCATATATCTTGGCTCATCGCCCGAGTCGCCTTCAGATTTCAGACTTGATCCGCTTTTCTTTGAATTTAATGCGGACAAACCTGCCTATCTGGAGGCGAAGTTAGTTTATAAAGTGCGCGTATATCAACAATTTCAATGTAACAGTTTTGGGCGCATTTCGCAAATGTGCGGCAATAAAAATAATTATTTAATTTTTCCTGCCCGATCGCAGAAGATATTTCGTCGGGTTTTCGTCTAGGTCCGTGAAGTGGTCAGTGGCTTCTATAAGTTTTGCAGAAGTAGACTTGCCGAATGAGACTACCTCAACTTGGCAACCTTGATTCATCTGCAAGTATTCAACGAGAGGCACGAAGTCTCCGTCGCCGGTCAATAGAATGACTGCATCCAGTTTGGGCGCTAGCTTGACGGCGTCTATCGCCATACCTACGTCCCAGTCTGCTTTCTTTGCTCCAGAACCGAAGATTTGCAGGTCTTTGATCTTGGTTTCGATGCCGACCTTGGTAAGCGCGTCAAAAAAAGCAGTTTCCTCGCCGCCTTCTGTGGCAATGACATAGGCGACTACCCTGACTAGCTTGCGTCCATCCATGGCATCCTCGACTATTTTGCCGAAATTCACTTTGGAATGATATAGATTTTTAGCGCTGTGATACAGATTTTGTGCGTCTATGAAAATTCCGACGCGCTGCTCCTTGTGTTTTATGACTGACATTGGTGTTTATTAAAATGATAATTTATAAAGTACAAAAATAAAATAACCAATAACTAGATATTCTTTAGTCATTGTATCTTGGTTATTGGTTATTTACCAACTACTTCTTGAGCTCCAACTTTTTTATAAGGCTCGAGTATCTCCTCGGATAGTTCTTCTTGAGATAATTCAAATGCGTCTGGCGGTCGGCGACCATGCCCAAAAGTCCCCTTCTGGAATGGTTATCTTTCTTGTGTTTCTTGAGATGTGAGGTCAATTCCTCGATCCTTTTGGAAAGCAGGGCCACTTGGACTTCCGGAGAACCGGTGTCTTTGGCGTGTACTCCTGTATCCTTGATGATCTTGGTCTTTTGTCGCAATGAAAGCATGATGGCAAATAGTAGCATGAATGCTGTTGGAACGCAACCGAACAAAGAAAAACCCCGCTCACTCTTGGTACTTGAGTGGTGCGGGGCGATCAACATGGTTAAGGCCTTACCGTTCTATTTCTATGTTTTGTTTTTCTTAGGAATGAGCCGTTCCAACTTCCCGCGCTCTTAATGGGCGCTGTTGGGATTGGAATCCGTTTCAAGTTCACTCTGTCTGCAGTATAGCACCCTACTCTTTTATTGTCAAGTACCCAACAGTGCCGCTTAGTTCTACAATGAAATAATGTCGCATAATCTAAAAAGATTGAAACAGGAATTTTTGGAGTACATCGAGATCGAAAAAGGCCGATCGCCCAAGACTTTAGAGAATTATGACCATCACATCAGCAAATTTCTAGCATTTTTGAAAAGCGATAGCCCGGCTTCTATCAATCCAGAGAACATTA
>CAZKSQ010000089.1:0-1641 GCA_964555555.1 uncultured Candidatus Saccharibacteria bacterium
TTTAATGGAATAAAGAACTTCGACACGATGAAGAAGCACTTCAAGGCTTATGTCTCTGGCTGGGATGGGGCTAAGGAGTTGAGGATGAGGCTGATGGGTACTAAGAACACTAAAGAGGTAAAAAGAGTAATCTATGAGTACATGCCTGACCGAGAAAATTATAACTAGTTGCACTACTTTTGCTTATATGGTACAGTTTTGTCGGATGCAAGGATTGTCTGCCAAGCATGCCATAGTTGAAACCTGTTTTTAGTGATTTGATTTCAGGTTTCTGGCTCGCATTCTTCCCCGTTTGCGAGCCCTTTTTATTTGTGGTAGATTGTCCGAAGGTCAAGCGGCTTGGTTCTCCACCAAGGACCCTTCAACCGCGCCCTACTGGATTGATTGTAATGAAAACGTAATCATCTCGTGTGATATGAAAAGCGACGTTTTCGTATAGGCTCGCATCACGGTGTGCCCACCATGACTGCGAGCCTTTTTTATATGCTAAAATAGCCCCATGCCAGTTTTGTACCGCACATATAGGCCATCGAAGTGGTCGGAAGTCATCGGTCAAGACCACATCACAGAGCCATTGAAAGACAGCATCGCGAACAAGCGTATCGCCCATGCTTACCTCTTTTCTGGCAGCCGCGGTATTGGCAAGACGACCTTGGCAAGAATATTCGCAAAAGACGTGGGTGCGAACGAAGAAGATATCTACGAGATAGACGCGGCCTCAAATAGGGGAATCGATGATATCCGTAGCCTCCGAGAACACGTCTCGGTTCTGCCATTTTCCAGCGCCTATAAGGTCTACATCATCGACGAAGTGCATATGCTTTCGAAAGATGCTTGGAACGCACTGCTCAAAACCCTAGAAGAGCCGCCAGCGCATGTGATCTTTATATTAGCTACAACCGAATTGGATAAAGTGCCAGAAACTATCATTTCTCGCTGTCAGACTTTCGTATTCCGCAAGCCCTCGCGCGAAGTCATCCGTAAGCAGGTACAAGCTATTTCAAAAAAAGAAGGCATAGAAGTAGATGCTGGCGCGGCGGACCTGATTGCGCTCTTGGGTGACGGCTCATTCCGCGACGCATTGGGGATGCTAGAAAAGGTTATTTCATCATCATCGGACCTGCCTGCCACGCCTGCGCGTGCAGGGCAGGCAGGCAAAAAGATCACTCGCCAAGAAGTTGAAGCGATCACTGGTTCGCCAAAAGCGGAGCTGGTGAATAAATTCATCGAAAATCTCATTTCCAAGAATGGCGATGCGGCTTTGGCGGTTCTCGGCGAAGCCTTAAACCAAGCAATATCTATGGCGACATTCTCGACCTTGGTTTTGGAAAAAACTCGCTTCATCTTACTCTTGCAGAACTCTCCGGCTTCAAAGTCTCAAATCGAAGATAGGGTTTCACCGGACGATTGGGCATTCATCTCGACCCAAGCGGGTAAGAAACTGGTGACTGCCGAGATGTTGACTAGGCTCCTGGAAGCTACTGACGGGGTAGGGAGGGCAAAGATAGAGAGCTTGCCTTTGGAGCTTGCAGTCGTTAGTATTTGTGGTGATACATCCCTGCTCCGCTAAAGCTTCGCAGGGCAAGTGCGGGATCGTCTAATGGTAGGACACGAGCCTTTGAAGCTTGTTATCTTGGTTCG